>JAIOII010001676.1 GCA_019912685.1 Kofleriaceae bacterium | reverse complement strand
CTCGACGTCCGTGTCCGTCGTGTGCTCGAGGAGGAGCAGCTTCGCGCGCGCCGCGCCGGCGACGAACGGCGCGCCGCCGAGGCCGACCGCGAGCGTCGCCTTGCCGGAGGTGGCGGCGCCGAGCCAGCGATCGCAGAACGCGTCGTCGCAGCTCTCCGCGACGAGAGGCACGGCCACGGCGGTGTGCTCGACGAGCGGTTCGGGCAAGGCCGCGCGCCCGCACTCCTCGAGGACGAGCGCGAGATCGAGCTCGTCCATGCCGAGCCCGCCGAAGCGCTCCAGCGCGTCGTGCGCGAGCTGCTCGTCGGTGAACGCGAAGTGCATGCGGCGTGGCCCCCGTCAGTCCCTGGGCAACCCGAGCAGGCGCTCGGCGACGACGTTCTTCTGGATCTCGTTGGTGCCGGCGTAGATCGGCCCGGCGAGCGCGAACTGGAAGCCCTTGACCCACGCGCCGCCGTCGACGGCGTCGGGCGAGCCGGCCTCCAGCTCCGCCAGCGGACCGAGCAGCTCGAGCGCCGCCTGGTGCAGCCGCACGTCGAGCTCCGACCACGTCAGCTTCGAGATCGACGATTCGGCGCCGAGCGCGTGGCCCGCGACCATGCGGCTCACGGTCTGGAGCGTGAGCAGCTGGTACGCGCGCGCGTCCATCCACGCGCGGACGACGGCATCCTTGCTCGCGGCCGTGCCGTGGCGACGTTGCAGGTCGAGCAGGCGGTCGGCCGCGGCGAGGAAGCGGCCCGGGCTGCGCAGCGTGAGGCCGCGCTCGGAGCCCGTCGTCGCCATCGCCACCTTCCAGCCCTCGTGCACCGGCCCGAGCACGTCGGCGTCCGTCACGAGCACGTCGTCGAAGAAGATCTCCGCGAAATCGAGATCGCCGTCGAGGCGACGGAAGCCGTTCACCCGCACGCCGGGCGCGCCGAGCGGCACCAGGAAGTAGGTGAGGCCCTTGTGGCGCGCCGCAGACGGATCCGACCGGAAGAGGCCATGGACCGCGTGGCAGAACGACGCGCGCGTGCTCCACGTCTTCTGCCCCGACAGGCGCCAGCCGCCGTCGACCTTCACCGCCGTGCTCTTCACCGCCGCCAGATCCGAGCCCGCGCCCGGCTCGCTCCAGCCCTGGGCCCACAGCACGTCCGCCGCCGCCATCGGCCGCAAGATTCGCGCGCGCTGCTCGTCGGTGCCGTACTCGAACAGCGCCGGCGCGAGCAGGAAGATGCCGTTCTGCGTGACGCGCGGCGGCGCCCCCGCGAGGTAGTACTCCTCCTCGAAGATCAGCCACTCGGTGATCGACGCGTCGCGCCCGCCGTACGCCTTCGGCCACGCCACGACCGACCACCCGGCCGCGAACAGCTGCTTCTCCCACGCGACGTGCGCGGCGAAGCCCTCGGCGCTCCCCGACGGCGGCAGGTCGCGGGGAACGTTCGCGCGCAGCCACGCGCGCGCCTCGGCGCGGAACGCCTCCTCGGTCGCCGAGAACGTCAGGTCCACGAGCGCGTCCTCGGCATCACTTCAGCCCCTTCGCCATCGACTTCGCGTCCTGGCCCGCGAGGTGATCCTCGGTGGTGAGCGCGTTGTGCGCGTGCGCCAGGTGATGGAGCGCGTAGGTCGCGTCCATGACGTCGCGCATCCCCATGCGGTCCTCGGCCTGGTTGATCGCCTTCTTCGCCAGCGCCACCCCGAAGCGCGGCATCGCGGCGATCCTGTCGGCGACCGCGAGCGTCTCCTCGACGAGTCGCGCTCGCGGCACCACGCGGTTGATCATGCCGATGCGCTCGGCGCGCTCGGCGCTCATGCGCTCGCCGGTGAACAGGAACTCCTTCGCGAGCCGCGGGCTCATGACGAACGGGTGCGCGAAGTACTCGACGCCGGGGATGCCCATGCGCAGGACCGGGTCGGCGAAGAACGCGTCGTCGGCGGCGACGATGAGGTCGCACACCCACGCGAGCATCAGCCCGCCGGCGATGCAGGCGCCCTGCACCATGGCGATCGTCGGCTTGGGCAGCTCGCGCCAGCGCCGGCACATGCCGAGGTAGAGCTCGGCCTCGCGCACGTACATCGCCTCGGCGCCCGCCTTGTCCTCGTGCGGCCAGTACTGCGTCGCGACGCGCGCGAAGTCCTTGTGGATGTCGCGTCCCGGCGTGCCGATGTCGTGCCCGGCGCTGAAGTGGTCGCCGGCGCCGGCCAGCACGATGACGTGCACGTCGTCGTCGGCGGCCGCCGCCGAGAAGGCGGCGTCGAGCGCGAACGTCATCCTGGCGTTCTGCGCGTTGCGGTAGCGCGGGCGGTTCATCGTCACCACGGCGACGGCGCCGCGCCGCTCGGTGAGGACGAGCTCGCCTTCGTCGACGGGAGCCTCGGCGCTCATACGCTCTTCAGGCTCCTGGTCACCGGCGCGGGGCCGGCGAGCCGGGCCAGCGTCGCCTCGGCGTCGGCGACGATGCGCTCGACGAGCGCCGCCACGGTCGGCAGCTCGTCGATCACGCCGACGACCTGGCCGGTCGGCAGGATGCCGACCTCGGGCCGGCCCTCGACCATGCTCGCGCGCGTCATCATCGGCGCGTTCGCCGCCATCAGCAGCTGCGCGAGCGGCAGCTCCTGGTGCTGCTGCATCGCCCGCGCCTCGCGCAGGAGGCCGAGGCGCGTGCCACCGGTCGCGCGTCGAAAGCGGAACGCGTTGCCGAGCGAGCGCCAGAAGCGGCGGAACCAGCCGGCGCGCTCGAGGCCGTCGATGACCTCGGTGCGGATGACGCGCTGGGGCGCGCCGTCGATGTGGCGGGTGACGACGGTGCCCGTGACCGGCGTCTTCACGTAGAGGTCCTTCACCCCGTCGGGGACGGTGCTCTCCTGCGTGAGCAGGAAGCGCGTGCCCATCGCGATGCCGCTCGCGCCGTACGCGAGCGCGGCGACGAGGCCGCGCCCGTCGCTGAAGCCGCCCGCGCCGATCACCGGGATGCTCACCGCGTCGACGACCGACGGCAGCAGCAGGGACGTCGGGACCTCGCCGGTGTGACCGCCGCCTTCGCCGCCCTGCGCGATGAGCAGATCGACGCCGATGCCCGCCATCTTCTCGGCGTGGCGGCGGGCGCCGACCGTCGGCATCGTCAGGATGCCCGCGCCCTTGAGCCGGCCGACGACGTCCTTCGACGGCGGGCCGGCGAAGCTGGCGAGCTTCACGTGCTCGCGCACCAGGATCGCGATGCGGTCGTCGAGGTCGGCCTGGTCGGGGCGCAGGTTCACGCCGAACGGCCGGTCGGTCTTCGACCGCACCGACGCGATCGCCTCCTCCATCTCGGCGAGGGTCATGGTGACCGCGCCGAGGATGCCGAACCCGCCGGCCGCGCTCGTCGCCGCCGTGAGCCGTGCGCCCGACACCCAGCCCATGCCGGTCTGGATGATGGGATAGCGGCAGCCGAGGAGCTCGCAGACGCGCGTGTGGAGCGCCGAGGTCACGACGCGACCTCCTTCGCGCCGCGGCCCTGGGGATCGATGACGGTGCGCAGGAGGTGCAGCTCCTGGTCGGTCGGCAGTCGCGTGACCGGGACCGGCTCGGCGAACACGAGCGGGAAGCCGGTCTTCTCGAGGACGTCGGCGAGCGAGACGCCGGGGTGCACCGAGGCGAGGCGCATCGCGTGGTCGGGCGTCGCGAAGTCGAGGACGGCGAGGTCGGTGACGACGCGCCGGATCTCGTGGAAGCGCGCCGCGCGCGGGCCGAGCGCCGCGGCGCGGTCGTAGCCGACGCCGGTGACCACGTCGACCTTGGCGACGAACGCGCGGCGCGAGTGCGCCGGGACCCAGTAGCTCGTCGGGTGGTTGATCGTGTTGCCGGGCGCGCCGCGCATGCCGAGGAGCTGGGCCTTCGGCTTCCGCGGATCGCCGACGCACGCGATGTTCTGGTTGCCGTAGCGGTCGAGCTGCGACGCGCCCATGACGACGTGCCGGCGCCCCGACCAGACGACGTCGAAGACGGTGCGGTAGGGCAGCCAGCCCTCGACCGCGCCGGTCGCGTCGACGAGCGACGCGACGCCATCGGAGAGCAAGAGGTCGGGTGCGAACGTCGCGCGCGCGAGCCGCGCCGCGATGCCGGGCAGGACGCCGATCGGGCTGGCGAGGATCTCGCCGTCGCCGCGGAAGGCCTCGGCCAGCGCGACGGCGCAGACCTCGTGCCGTGCGACATTCACGAGACGTACTCCCGGTAGAACGCGTTCCACGCCGCCGGGTCGGCGGCGGCCGCGGCGTAGCGGGTCTGCAGCTCCTCGTCGCGGCCATAGTCCGGCGGGCACTCGGTGAAGTGGGCGCCGCGCGGCGCCTCGACGACGCCGTCGACCATGCCGCGGTGGATGCGCAGCGTGTGCACCGAGCCCTCGGCGAGGAGCTCGCTCGTCGGCACGACGCGCTCGACCGAGATGAAGCGCCGCTTCGCCGCCCCGAGGTAGAGGTCGTCGAAGTAGAGATCGGGGCCGAGGAACTGCGCGTTACCGGCGGCGTCGGCGCGGTTGAGGTGACAGATCGCCGCGTCGAGCTCGATCGCCGGCACGGCGACGAGCTCCTCGCCGTCGTCGTAAGGCGACGTCACGGTCCGCAGCTCCGGGCAGAGCGCCATCACGTCCGAGCCGAGGCCGGCGCGCGTCGGCAGGAAGGGCAGGCGCAGCGACGCGGCGTAGAGCCCCCACTGCAGCATGCCCTCGTCGTACTCGCGCACCTCGAGGTCGCCGCGCTGGCGGGCCTGGCGGTACCAGGGATCGAGCGGGATCGAGTCGAGCGACACGAACCCGGTGACCAGCTTCTTCACCTTGCCGGCGGCGCACAGGAGCCCGACGTCGGGGCCGCCGTACGTGACCACGGTCAGGTCGGTGAGCGGCGAGCGCAGGACCGCCTTCACGATCGCCATCGGCTTGCGCCGCGAGCCCCAGCCGCCGATACCGATCGTCATCCCCGAGCGCAGCTCGGCGACCACGTCCTCGACCGTCATGCGCTTGTCGCGCGTCACGGCTTGCCCTCCGGCTTCGTCGAGAACGCGGCGCGCTGCGCGTCGCCGACGCCGGCGAGCGTCAGCTCGAACGTGAAGCCCTGCTCGTAGCGGTAGCTCCGGCGGACGTCGACGGGGTCGATGCCGTTCAGCGACTGCTTGGCCGCGCGGATCGCGACGGGCGGCTTGGCGGCGATCTCGGCGGCGACGGCGCGCGCGGCGGCGCGCAGGCGCTCGCGCGGCACCACCTCGAGCACGGAGCCGAAGCGCGCGAGCTCGGCGGCGGGCACCTTGCGGCCGGTGTAGACCATCGCGCGCATGAGGTGCTGCGGGACGAGGCGGGCGAGGTGCGTCGCCGCGCCGAGGGCGCCGCGGTCCACCTCGGGGAGCGCGAAGGTCGCGTCGTCGGAGGCGATGACCACGTCGGCGTTGCCGGCGAGGCCGACGCCGCCGCCGAGGCAGTAGCCGTGCACCGCGGCGATGACGGGCACCTCGCACTCGTACACCGCGGCGAACGCGTTCGCGCACGCGCGGTTCACCGCGACGAGCGCGCCGTGCCGGTCAGCCGCGTTGTGGAGCTCCTTGATGTCGACGCCGGCGTTGTAGCCGCGTCCGTCGGCCGCGAGGATGACGACGCGCACCGCCGGATCGGCGCCGAGCCGGCGCAGGAGATCGGCGATGGCCTGCCAGCCCGCGATCGTGAGCGCGTTGACCGGCGGCCGGGCCATGACGACCTCGGCGATGCCGCCGTCGTCGACGGTGAAGGTGAGGCCAGCCGCTGACTCGGGGACTCGTTCGCTCATGGGCTTGCAGGGCAGAATAGAACATGTTTCACTCGGACCGTCCATGGAAAATCCCCTCGATCTCGACGGGAAGGTCGTCCTCGTCACCGGCGGCAGCCGCGGCATCGGCCGCGGCATCGCCATCCGCTTCCTGGAGGCCGGCGCCGAGGTCGTGATCTGCGGCCGCAACGCCCCGGCGGATCCGCCCGCGGCCGGCGCGCGGCAGGCGAGCTTCGTCGCGGGCGACGTGCGCGACGTCGAGCAGCTGGACCGGATCGTCGGCGCGGTGGTCGAGCGTCACGGCCGCCTCGACGTGCTGGTCAACAACGCCGGCGGCTCGCCTCCGGCCGACGCCGCCACGGTGTCGCCGCGCTTCTCGGCGTCGATCATCCAGCTCAACCTGATCGCGCCGCTCTGGCTCGCGCAGCGCGCCAACGCCGTCATGCAGCAGCAGGACACCGGGGGGGTGATCGTGAACATCGCGAGCGTGAGCGGCGTGCGCCCGTCACCGGGCACCGCCGCGTACGGCGCGGCCAAGGCCGGGCTCATCAACCTCACCCAGTCCCTCGCCGTCGAGTGGGCCCCGCGGGTGCGGGTGAACGCGGTCGTCGCCGGCCCGATCCGCACCGAGCAGGCGCACCTCCACTACGGCAGCGACGCCGGCATCGCCGCCGTCGACGCCACCATCCCGCTCCGTCGCATGGGCACGCCCGACGACGTCGCGAGCGCCTGCCTCTACCTCGCGTCGCCGCTCGCCGCCTGGGTCAGCGGCACGGCGCTCGTCGTCCACGGCGGCGGCGAGCGCCCGGCGTTCCTCGACGCCGCCAAGGTCGGCTCGTGAGACATCCTGTGTCAACCTCTTTCGCGTCACGCGGCCTCCTTGCCGACGAGGTGAGTGGTGGAGCGGAGTGCGGCGGCGTGCTTGCCAGGGTCGTAAGCGACGCGCTTCTGCCAGCAGGCGTAGAGGATGCGGC
>JAIOII010001675.1 GCA_019912685.1 Kofleriaceae bacterium | reverse complement strand
GTGATCACGAGGCCGCGCCACGCCGCGTGGGTCGCGATCCCGTCGATCGACGGCCACGCGGCGTGGCGCGGGACCTCGGCGGCCGCGGCGCTCGCGCAGAGCAGCACCGCCATCGCGGCCAGCGCCTTCATCGCCCACCGCCGATCGTGCGGTCGAGGAAGTCGACGATCACGAGCCACGCCTCCGGCGTGTCCGTCGACGTGACGATGACGTCGTAGCGGCCGGCGGCCGCGTCGCGGTTGATGAGGTGGCCGCCGCCCGGGATCGAGAACAGCTCGGCCTGGCCGCCGGCCGCGACCAGCGCGTCGCGCATGTGGAGCGAGTGCTCGATCCCCGCGAACCAGTCCTCCTCGCCGTGCACGAACAGGAACGGCGGCGGAGGCATCGCCGCCGCCCCGTCGACGTACGTGATCGGCGACGCCGCGTCCCACAGCTCGGGCGCCTCCGCCTTCGTGCCACCGACGAACTCGACCACGGTGTCGACCTCCGGGAAGAGCCACATGTCCTCGGGGCCCGCCCCCGAGACGACCGCCGCCGGCGGCCCGGTCACGCCCGCGGCGCAGTCGGGCTGGTGGCGTGCGCCCGCGCTCGCCACCCCCACCATCGACGCGAGGTGACCGCCCGCCGAGTACCCGTACGTCGCGATGCGCGCCGGATCGATGCCCCACGCGGCCGCGTTCGCCCGCGTGAACGCGAGCGCGCACAGGCTGTCCTGCACCGCCACCGGATATCGCCCCTCCGGCACCAGGCGGTAATCGATGTTCACCACCGCGTAGCCGGCGCCCGCCAGCCGCTCCGCCGCGCCCGCCATCGACCGGCGATCGAACTGTCGCCAGCCGCCGCCGTGGATCGCGAGCACCGCGGGCCAGCCGCCCGCCGGCGCCGTCCCCGCCGGCAGGTAGACGTCGAGCTCGGTCCGGGCCTGACGATCGTCGTAGGAGACCCCGACGATCATCTCGACATCGCCACAACCGGTGCCAACCTGCGTCCACAGGGTGAGAACCAGGAGCCACGGGGAAGAGCGCGTGAAGGACATGGCTCGTGAGCACAGCACGTGGCGGGCCAGCCCGTATAGTCGGGGGATGCGGCGGTCGTTCGTCGTCCTGGCGCTCCTCGTCCTCCCGGCGGCGCCGGGGTGCGACTCGCACCTCGACGCCGAGGTCGGCGGCGCCCTCCTGCCGCAGGCGCTCGACGTGATGCCGCCCGGCGACGGCCCCACCATCGTCGTCCTCCCCGGCAAGCCGGCGCCCGCGCTCCCGGCCGGGCCGGTCAAGCTCGCCGTCGACCACGCCGTGCCGTGGCGCGAGCTCGGGCCGTTGCTCGCCGCCGCCGACCAGGCCGGCGCGCAGCCGACCTTGCTCGTCGGCCAGCGCGACCGCATCCGCGGCTTCCGCCTGTCCGACGAGCTGCGTGACGAGTACACGCTGCGGTTCCAGCCGACGTCCGACGGCAAGTTCTGCCTGTCGCCGCCCGCCACGCGCGAGGCCTACTGCGTCCAGACCGGGACGCGCCGCCACGTGAGCGCGGCGTTCGTGCGCGCGGCGGTGCAGAAGGCGGTCGCCGCGTACGGCATCACGCAGGGCCGCGTCGTGCCCGACGCCGACACGCGCTGGGGCGACATCGTCCGCTCGATCGACGGCGCGCGCACGTGCTGCAAAGAGCCGTTCCGCGTTGCAGTCTCGCGCTGACTGGCGCTAAAGGTGAGATTGGCATGGCCGGCCCTGGCACCCCAGGAACAGACGAAGAGATCCGCGCGACGACGCCTCTTCGCGACGACGCCACGCCGTTGCCTTCGGCGGATGGTACCGGCGAGGTCGTGCTCATCGACCCGGAGGAGGCCGCCGGCATCACGCAGGAGATCCGCGCCGTCGCCGAGGCCCGCTCGGACGAGCCGACCGGCCCGATGCCGCTCGCCGAGCCGCCGACCGAGGACATGGCGCTGCCGGCGCCCGACGCCGACGACGGCCCGCTCTCGGACGAGGAGCTGCGCGACGCGTGGGCCGTGCTCGACGTCCACGAGCGCCTCGACGGCCTGCGCCTCCTGCCGCGCGAGGACGCCGAGGAGTTCTTCATCGGGCTGCACGCGATCGACCAGATCGACGTCCTGCTCGCGATGCGCCCCGGCGAGCAGCGGTCGTGGATGCGGCTCCTCGAGCCGGACGACGTTGCCGACGTCATCCAGGAAGCCCCCGAGGACCAGCGCGCGCGCCTGCTCGGCCTCGTCGACCGCCTGACCCGCAAGGAGGTCGAGGCGCTCCTCGCGTACGAGGAGGACGAGGCCGGCGGCCTCATGAACACGCGCTACGCCCGGCTGCGCCCGCAGGCGACGGTCGACGAGGCGATCGCGTACCTGCGGCGCCAGGCGCGCACGACGGTCGAGAACATCTACTACGCCTACGTCCTCGATCACGCGCAGCGCCTGGTCGGCGTCGTGTCGTTCCGCGACCTGTTCTCGGCGCCGGGGCCGACCAAGATCGAGGACATCATGGAGCGCGAGGTCGTGAAGGCGCCGCCCGACACCGACCAGGAGGCGCTGTCGCGGCTCTTCGCCGACCACGACCTGACCATCGTCCCCATCGTCGACGACGACGGGGTGATGAAGGGCATCGTCACCGTCGACGACATCGTCGACGTCGTCCAGGAGGAGGCGACCGAGGACGCCCAGAAGTTCGGCGGTATGGCGGCCCTCGAGGAGCCCTACCTGCAGGCGACCCTGGTCGAGAACTTCAAGAAGCGCGGCGTCTGGCTCACGATCCTCATGCTCGGCCAGATGCTCACGGCGTCGGTGATCGGCTTCTTCCAGCACCAGATCGAGACCGCGGTCGTGCTCGCGCTGTTCGTCCCGCTCGTCATCTCGAGCGGCGGCAACTCGGGCTCGCAGGCGTCGACCCTCGTCATCCGCGCCATGGCGCTCGGCGAGGTGCGCCCCGCCGACGTCGTCCGCGTCGTCCGCCGCGAGCTGCTCACCGGGCTCGCGCTCGGCACGTTCCTCGGGATGCTCGGCATCCTGCGCGTCGTCCTGTGGCCGGGCGCGTCGGACTCCTACACCGAGCACTACATCCTCGTCGGCCTCACCATCGGCTTCAGCCTGATCGGCGTCGTCATGTTCGGCACGCTCGCCGGCGCCACCCTGCCCTTCCTCCTGCGCCGCTTCGGCGCCGACCCCGCGAGCGCCTCGGCGCCGTTCGTCGCCACCCTCGTCGACGTGACCGGGCTCCTCATCTACTTCACGATCGCGAACATCATCCTGTCGGGCACGTTGCTCTGACCCTCTCCGGCTACCCGATGCCGGCGATGGCGAGCGCGGCGCACACCACGGGCGTCGCGACCTCGAGCGCGTTGCCGGCCTTCTCGGACACGACGTCGCGCAGGCGCCGGCCGATCAGGTTGCCGACGAGGATCGCGGCGGCGAGGCCGGCGACGAGCGGCAGGTAGCTCGCGCTCCACATGCCGGCGAGGCCGTAGCCGGAGAGGCGCACGACGTGCATCGCGCTCGCGCCGACCGCGGTGACCGCGAGGTAGCGGCGCCCCGTGAGCCCGCTCGACAGCATGATCGGGCCGAGCAGGACGGCGGCGCCGCCGGCGGTCGCCGCCAGGAAGCCGACGACCGCCGCCGCCGGGGTCAGGCTCGACGCCGGCAGCCTCCAGCGCGCGCTCGTGACGGCGCGTCCGAGCGTGACCAGCGCGGCGACGAGCATGATCACGCGGATCGCGTTGTCGGGCAGCCCGGCGGCGAGCCACGCGCCGGCGAACGTGCCCGGGACGAGGCCGAGGAGGAGACGACGGACCACGCCGGTGTCGATCGACGCGCGGTAGAGCCACGTGCGGTGCACGTTGCCGACGAGCAGCGCCGCCGAGCTCACGAGCAACGCCGCCTTCGGCCCGATGACGAGCGACAGCACGAACACGAGCACCAGGCCGCCGCCCATGCCCGACACCGTCGTCAGCGCTCCTGCCGTCAGCCCGAGCGCCGTGATCCAGACCAGGCCGACGAGGAGCTCCATGGCCGTACGATGCGCGCACGACGTCCATTCGTCTAATGGAATGATTCTATCGATTCGATTCGTTTTCGTTATGCCGTCGGGTACACTGTCCGCGTGCTCGACGAGCTTCGCTACCTGGTCCTCATCGCCGACGCCGGCACGTTCACGTCGGCGGCGCGCCGCGCCCACCTCTCGCAGCCGGCGCTGTCGGCGGCGATCCGCCGCCTCGAGGACGCGATGGGCGCGCGGCTCTTCCACCGCGGCGCCGGCGGCGCGGTGGAAG
>JAIOII010001674.1 GCA_019912685.1 Kofleriaceae bacterium | reverse complement strand
GATCCCCGCGACGCGCACGACGGCGTCGTCGACGTCGCGCACGCGCCCCAAGCCGCCGCGGACCCCGACCGGCGGGACGTCGACCTCGGCGCCTCCGCCGCCCGACAAGCCCAAGAAGCCGCTCGTGAAGTGCGGCGGCCTCTATCCGCCCTGTGACTGACATGACCCCACGCACCACGCTCGCCACGCTCGCGTTCGCGCTCGTCGCATCGTCCGCGGCCGCGCAGCCGACGTCGCCGCACGAGGCCACGGCCACCGCCGCGTACGAAGCCGGCGAGCTCGACACCGCGCTCCGCGAGTTCGAGGCCGCGTACGCCGACACGCAGCGCGCGGATCTGCTCTACGTCATCGGGCGCCTCCACACCGAGCGCAGGGACTGCGTGAAGGCGATCGACTTCTTCCAGCGGTACCTCGCGACGAGGCCCGGTCAGACGCAGGCCGACGCCGCGCAGGACGAGATCACGAGGTGCCAGGCCACGCTCGACGCCCAGCGGCCTCCGCCGGTGGTCGGCGGTCACGTCCCCGCCGCGCGACGACGCGCGCTCCTTCACCAGCGACAAGCTCGGCCTGACGCTCCTGGTCGGCGGCGTGCTCGCCGAGGGCGCCGCCGTCGTCCTCTACGTCCAGGCCCGCGGCGCGCAGTGCGGCGACCCGGTCTGCACCGAGCTCTCCTACGAGGCGTACCTCGACGCCGAGGACAAGGCGAAGCGGCTCCGCCTCACGTCGGCGATCGTCGCGGGCGCGGGCGCCGTCCTCCTCGGCGGCGGCATCTATCGCTTCGCCACGCGCGACAAGGGCCGCCGCGAGCCGTCGCTCTCGCTCGTGCCCACGCACGACGGCGCGGCGCTCACGTTCTCCGGCCACTTCTGACGCGCTCTCAGGGCGCGGCCGGCTCGGGCACGGGCGCGGCCGCCGTGCCCACCTTGCGCGGGCCGAGGATCGCGAGCAGCCGCTGGTACGAGTTCTGCGTCGCGGCGCCGCCGACGCACGGCCGCTTCTTGCCCTCGCCGCACGCGATGTCCTTGTCGAGGAACTTCTTGGCGCCGCACGGCTTCAGGTACGTCATCACGTCCTTGCAGTCGTAGCCGTGATCGAGCCCGTACGCGTGCGCGACCTCCATGCCGATCGTCTCGCACACCGGCGTCACCTGGTTGGCGAGCTGCTGCGAGAACGCGAACACGACCGCCTTGGGGATGACGTCGCCGGAGAACGGCGCGAGCCCGCCGACGCGCTTGTTGGTCTCGCCGATGTCGCCGGGGCGCCCGCCGACCGCGACGAGGATGTAGTCGTCGCCCTCGGGGCGCTGGTCGGTGACCTCGACGTCGAACGGCGCCCACAGCTTCTGCACGCACGTGACGACCTGCTTCCAGCCCTTCGCGGTGCCCTTCCAGCCCGGGACCTTCACCGGCTTGTTCGCCTTGGCGCCGACGACGCTCGACACGCCCGCCGGCGCGTCGTCCTCGCCGGGCGTGAGCTCGAGCGGCGTGCGCGCGAGGTAGATGACGCGGCTCGGGCCCGCCGGCTTCGCGAAGGTCAGGCGCTCCCGCACCTTGGTGAGGTCGTCCTTCTCGAGCATCTTCCACTCGCCGCTCTCGAGGCGCTTCACGACGAAGAGCCCGAGGACGACGCCGGCCGCGAGCGTGACCAGCGCGCCGAGCGCGACGAAACCCCAGCGGAACGCACGAGTCATAGCCATCTCCAGCGGCGGAAGAGGAGCAGGAGCCCCCCCGAGCCACCGGTGAGGATCGCACAGAGCGCCCAGAACGCCCACTCGATCTTCTGGGCCGGTACGCCGCCCACGTTGACGCCGAGCAGGCCGGTGATGAACGTGAGCGGGAGGAACACCGCCGTGATGAGCGACAGGATGTAGAGCCGCCGGTTGGCGAGCTCGTCGTTGCGGCTGGTGAGCTCCTCGTGCGTGACGGCGGCGCGCTCGCGCGCGGCGTCGAGCTCCTCGATCGATCGGGTCATGCGGTCGGCCGCCTCGCGCAGGCGGGCGCGCGAGGTCTCGTCGAGCCAGCTCTGGGTCATGCCGCCGAGGCGCGAGAGCGCGTCGCGCTGAGGCGCGAGGAAGCGGCGCACGCCGATCGCGCGCCGGCGCAGGTCGGCGATGCGGGCGCGCTGCTCGGTGGCGGCGTTGTCGAGGAGGTTCTCCTCGAGCGCGGCGACCTCGTCGTCGATCGCGTCGACGAGGGTCACCACCGGCTCGATCACGCTGTCGACGACGTCGGCGAGGAAGCCCGCCGGCGTGGCCGGGCCGGCGCCGCGGTCGATCGCCGCCGCCACCAGCTTGGCCGCGCGCACCAGGCGGTGGCGCATCGTGATGATGCGGTGCCCGTCGATCCAGCAGCGCAAGGACACCATGTCCTCGGGCTGCGCGCCCTGGTTCAGGTTGATCGCGCGGATGATGACGAGCAGCGCGCCGTCGAGCGCGAGCGCGCGCGGACGCGGGTCGCGCTCGAGCAGCGCGTCGCGCACGACCGGGTCGAGGCCGGAGCGCATGCCGAGCCACTGCTGCGCGTCGGCGCCGGCGTAGTCGAGGTTGATCCAGAGGACGCCGTCCTCGGGCTTCCAGCGCTCGACGCCGTTCCAGTCGAGCCGCTCGCCGCCGCCCTTGCCGTCGAGGACGAAGGCGTGCACGAGGCCGGTGCTATCTTCAGCAGCGGTCATGGCGTCGTTATCGCACGGGCTGGCCTGGCTTGTTGCGCTCCTCGTGGCGACGTGCGCCCGCGGCGCGTCGCGAGCGCCGGCGCCGGTGACGCCGGCGCCGCGCGCAGGCTGGGTCGACGTGTCCGTCCGCATCCCGGACGCCGTGATCGACATGCGCTACGCCACGGCCGACAACTTCACCGGCACCGTGCTCTATCCGGTCGCCCGCTGCCTGGTGCGCGCCGAGGTCGCCGAGCGCCTCGCCGCCGCGGCCGACACGCTGCGCGCCCAGGGCCACCGGCTCGTCTTCTGGGACTGCTATCGCCCGGCGTCCATCCAGCGCGAGCTGTGGCGGCGCGTGCCCGATCGCCGCTACGTCGCCGAGCCGACGTTCGATGACACCGGCACGCCGGTCGGCGGCAGCAAGCACAGCCGCGGCGCCGCCGTCGACGTGAGCCTGGCCGATCGCGCCGGT
>JAIOII010001673.1 GCA_019912685.1 Kofleriaceae bacterium | reverse complement strand
GGTGAAGACGGCGAGCGTCGCGCCGGGGTCGGCGCGGCCGCCGCCGCACGCGGCGACGAGCGCCAGCGCGATGGCGCGAAACGGCGTCACGTCGCGACGAGGTCGGCCATCGTGACCAGCTCGAAGCCGTCGCCGAGCAGGCGTTCGATCACGAGCGGCAGCGCGGCGAGCGTCCAGTCGTTGCCCTCGTGGAACAGGAGGACGTCGCCGGGCTGCACCACGCCGGGCGCGCAGCGCTCCGCGATCGCCTCGGGCGGCGCCTCCTCGTAGTCCTTGCTGTCGAGCGACCACATGCCGATGACGTGGCCGCGCGCGAGCATCATCGCCGCCTCGCGCGGGCCCATCGCG
Source organism: Kofleriaceae bacterium (assembly GCA_019912685.1). Taxonomy (GTDB): domain Bacteria; phylum Myxococcota_A; class Polyangia; order Haliangiales; family Haliangiaceae; genus UBA2376. The sequence continues at coordinate 3,847 of JAIOII010001673.1, read as the reverse complement.
CCGTAGGGCGGGCGCACCCACAGGCGGCCCTGCGGCACCGGGCCGATCGCCGCCTCCGCGCGCGCGAGCTGGTCGCGCAGCGCGCGCACCGACAGGGACGTGAACCGCTGGTGGTCGTGGCCGTGCGAGCCGACCTGGTGACCGCGCCTCAGGTACTCGTTGATCGCGTCGCGCCGCGCCTCGGTCAGGTCGCCCATGACGAAGAACGTCGCGGCGACGCCGTACCGCTCGAGCAGCTCGAGGTAGCGCGGCGTCCGCTCGTCGGGCCCGTCGTCGAACGTCAGCGCGACGCGCTTCACGCTCGCCGGTCCGCGCCACACGATGCGCTCTCCGGGCAGACGCTGGAGCGCGTCCTCCATCGTCCGTCGGAGCTGGGCGAGAGCCGGCACGAGAACCCGGATAGCATCGTAACCCGCGAGAACGCAATGGTCGTGACTCGGGTACGCGCCCGGGCCGCGACCGACGGTCGCCTTTACAAGTCCCGCGCCCATCCGTACCTTCCGCGCCGTGCCGCCGTACCCCGGGATCATCGCGTTCGCCAAGGACTGGCACGAGGATCCCACCAGCAACCACCACGTGCTGCGCGAGCTCGCGCGGACGCGACGCGTGCTGTGGCTGAACTCGGTCGCGACGCGCACGCCGAAGCTGTCGAGCGGGCGCGACCTCGGCAAGATCCGCCGCAAGCTGGGCGAGTTCGCGCAGGGCGCGGTGAACGTCGAGAACGACCTGTGGGTGTTCTCGCCGCTCGTCCTCCCGTTCCCGCACAGCCCGGTGGCGCGCGCGATGAACGCTCGCATCCTGCGCGCGACCATCGCCGCCCTGCGCTGGCGCCTCGGCCTGCGCGAGTTCGATCTGTGGACGTTCCTGCCCAACGTCGCCGACTACGTCGGCACGCTCGGCGAGCGCCGTGCGATCTACTACTGCGTCGACGAGTGGTCGATGTTCTCGTACCTCGACGAGGGCGAGACCCGGCGCGCCGAGACCGCGCTGCTCGCGAAGGTCGATGCGTGCTTCGCGATCAACCACGCGCTCGCCGACCAGAAGCGCACGGTCTGCGCCGCCACGCACGTCTCACCCCACGGCGTCGACCACGCGCAGTTCGCGCGCGCGCTCGACCCGGCGCTGCCGCTGCCGGCGGACGTGGCGAGCCTGCCGCGGCCGATCATCGGCTTCTACGGGACGATCCAGGACTGGGTCGACCTCGACCTCATCGCCGCGGTCGCGACGCGCCGCCCGGCGTGGACCTTCGTCCTCCTCGGGCAGATCATGGTCGACGTCGAGCGGCTGCGGGCCCTGCCCAACGTGCACCTCCTCGGCCGCAAGCCTCACGCCGAGCTGCCCGCGTACTGCAAGGCGTTCGACGTCGGGCTCATCCCGTACGTGATCTCCGAGCGCATGACCTACGTGAACCCGATCAAGCTGCGCGAGTACCTGTCGGCCGGCGTGCCGGTCGTGTCGACGGCGGTGCCGGAGGTCGTGCGCCACGCCGAGCTGTGCACGATCGCGTCCACGCCGGCGGAGGTCGAGGCGGCGATCGCCCGCGCCCTCGCCGATCCGCCGGGCGCGCGCCAGGCGCGCTCCGACGCGATGAAGCACGAGACCTGGACGGCGCGGGTGGCCAACCTCGCCCGCATCGTCGACGCGCTCCCGACGAAGAAGCCGGGGGGCCCATGAGCGCGCTGGCCAGGCAAGTCGCACGTGCGCGCGCGGCCGCGAAGTCGGGCGCGCTGGGACCGATCGTCTCGGTGGAGCTCCAGCTCGAGTCCGCGTACCCGCCCTACGAGGGCGGCCCGCTGCCACCGCACTACCGCGACGCGGGCCATCCGTTCCGCGAGCTCGGCGCGCCGTGCCTGGCCTTCGTCCAGGAGCTGCTCGGCGATATCGAGGATGTCGAGGCGTCGTGGCGGTCCGCCGGAGGCGATCCCAACCTGGCGTACGACGAGTGGCGCGCGAAGGTCCGCTGCCAGCGCGGCGTCGGTGAGGTGCGGCTGTCGTGGCGCGCGAAGCCGGCGCCGCCCCGCATCGTCCTCCACGGCGCGAACGGAGCGCGGCGCTTCCCCGGGAGGGCCGATCGCTTGCTCGACGCGGTCGCGCGCAAGGACGCGGCGCCGCCCGGGTCCGGCGCGGAGGCCGCCGGTGTGACCGCGTGGGTCGACAAGATCGCGCGCGCCGCCGAGGCCGAGCATCGCGCGCGGCTCGCGTCGTTCGAGCGGTCGGCCGCGGTCCCGTTCCTGGTGACGGGCGCGTCGGGGTCGCTCGGCGGCGCCGTGGTGCGCGCGCTGGTCGCGAGCGGCACCAGGGTCCGCGCGCTGGTCCGCCGGATCCCGGAGAAGCCGATCGCGGGCGTGGAGTACGCGATCGGGAACCTCGGCGATCCGGAGGCGGTCGACCGGGCCGTGAAGGGCGCCGAGACGGTGATCCACGCCGGCGCCGCGGTGAAGGGCGGCTGGTCCGAGCATCTCGGCGGGACGGTGATCGGCACGCAGAACGTGATCGACGCGTGCAAGGCGTCGGGCGTGAAGCAGCTCGTGCACATCTCGTCGATGTCGGTGATCGACTGGGCCGGCACCGCCGCGCGCCCGGGCGCGACCGTCGACGAGACCGCCGCGCTCGAGCCCCGTCCCGAGGAGCGGGGGCCGTACACGCGCGCCAAGCTCGAGGCCGAGAAGCGCGTCGTCGCCGCGGCCGCGGCCGGCGTGCCGTGCGTGATCCTGCGCCCGGGCCAGATCTTCGGCGGCGGGAGCCCGCTGGTGAACGGCGCCGTGGCGCGGCGCGTGCGCGGCCGGTGGCTCGTGCTCGGCGACGGCACACTCGAGCTGCCGCTGGTCTACCTCGACGACGTGGTCGACGCGATCCTGGCGGCCGTCGCGAAGCGCCTGACGGGCGGGCAGATCATCCAGCTCGTCGACGGCGAGCTCCTCACGCAGCAGGACGTCCTGGCGCTGGCGGGAGGCGGCGGGGCGGTGGTCGCGGTGCCGCGCGCGCTGGTGTTCGGGCTCGGCAAGCTCAGCGAGCTCCCGCTCGCGGCGGTGGGACGGAAATCGCCGGTGGCGCTCTACCGGCTGCGCTCGGCGCTGGCGCGGTTGCGCTGGGGAACCGGCAAGGCCGAGGAGCTCCTGGGGTGGCGTCCGCGCGTGGGCGTGCGCGAAGGGATCCGGCGCGTGATGGGCGAGCGGTGACGAGGTTTTGCGATAGGTTGTAGCCCTGCCACCCGCGCGTCCGACATATGCCGTGGAGCGCGTGCGTCCCGCCGACGCGCGCGAGGAGCTCTTGCGGTTGTGGGCGGAGAACCTGCGGCTCGAGCGCCCGGCCGAGGCGAAGTACGCGTGGCTCTACCAGGACGCGCCGATCGCGCCCGAGCACGTGTGGCTCCTGCGCGCGACGCTCGAGGGCGCGGTCTCGACGGTGGGCACGGCCGGGGTGGGCGTGCGCAGGTTCCAGGTCGGCGACGGCGGAGACGACGTGACCGCCGGCTTGCTGGCCGACCTGGCGGTCGACAAGGCGCACCGGTCGGTCGGGCCCGCGCTCGGGCTGGTGCGGGCGGTGAAGGAGAGCGTGCTCGGGAAGGGCGACGCGCGAGGCGCGCACGCGTTCGCGTACGGGTTTCCCAACGCGCTCGCCGAGGGTGTGTTCAAGCGCGTCGGGTATCAGGTGCTCGGCGTGATCGGACGATACGCGCGCGTGTTGCGGCATGCGGAGTACGCGACGCGCGTGCGCGAGCTCGAGCTGTCGCGGGTCCCGCCGGCGGCGCGCGCGCTCCTCTACAAGGTCGCCGAGCAGCCGCTCCTGGCGGCGATGGCGGGCGCCGCCGTGGACCTGGCGCAGCTGGCGCGGCGGTCGCCATCGC
>JAIOII010001672.1 GCA_019912685.1 Kofleriaceae bacterium | reverse complement strand
CCGTCGGACGTGGTCGTGGTCGTCGGCGGCGTGGGCCGGCGAAGCTGACCTGCCCCGGCCGAACGTTCGCTCACCGAACGTCGTCGCGGCGGTCTCTTGATTCCGGCACCCTTCTGCCGCCTCCGTCGGTCGCGCCGTCGGCCGGGTGGTCACGGCCGTCGACGTGGTCGTGGTCGTCGACGTGGTCGTGGTCGTCGGCGGCGTGGGCCGGCGAAGCTGACCTGCCCCAGGCCGAACGTTCGCTCACCGAACGTCGTCGCGGCGGTCTCTTGATTCCGGCACCCTTCTGCCGGCTCCATCGGGCGCTCGCCTGAGGCGCTCCGCCGGTGGTCACGGGCCGGCGGCGGCGGCGGTGCGGTCGTCGACAGCTGCGTGGTCGGCGGCGGCGTGCTGAACGTTGGCGGCGACGGCTGCGTGAACGGCGACCGCGATCTGAGCGGCGAGGTCAGCCGGAACGATCGACGTCCGAGGATTCGCGGTGCCCGCTCCTGATCCCGGCACTCTTCTCCCGGCACTCTTCTGGCAACCTGCCGGCCGGCCCGCCGACGTCAGGTGTCGCTGGCGCTGTCGTCCGCGGCGGGCGGGGGGGCGCATAGGAGCGGGCCGAAAAGCGCATGGAGCGCGAGCTCCTCGCCGTCCGGCCCCAGCACCCGACCGCCGCGGCGCCGGAAGTCGTGGAGCAGGAAGCCGGCGAAGCGCATCGCCAGGCACAGCGCCTGGAGCGTCGACTCGCCAAAGATGACGCGAGGGCCGTGGGTCAGGCCGTCGATGTCGACGGTGCACACGCTGTCGCCATCGGGCGTGGCCTCGGGCATCGCGATCGCGATTCGCCCGGCGACGCGCTCGCCGTGCGCGAAGACGAACACGGCGGGCTCCTCGGCGATCCACGTCGGCGGCATCCGCCGAGGGTACGCCGCCTACAGGCCGTAGAGGGCGCCGTACTTCGTGCGCAGGTAGTCCATGAACGGCTGGGTCGAGAGCGGGGCGCCGGTGGCCGACAGCATCAGCTCGTCGGCGGTGCGGGCGCGGCCGTGGGCGTAGACGTTCGCCGCGAGCCAGGTGCGCAGCGTGTCGAAGTGGCCGGCCTCGATCTCGGCGGGGATCGCGGGGTGGGCGCGGAGCGCCGCCGCGAAGAACTGCGCGCTCATCAGGTTGCCGAGCGCGTACGACTGGAAGGCGCCGCCGACGAACCCGTCGTACCAGTGGACGTCCTGCAGGCAGCCGTCGGCGTCGGTCGTGGGCACCACGCCGAGATCGGTGCGCGCGCGCTCGCGCCACGCGTCGGCCAGATCGGCGGCGGCGAGCTTGCCCTCGAGCAGCTCGAGCTCGAAGTCGAAGCGCATGATGACGTGGAGCCCGTAGGTCACCTCGTCGGAGTCGGTGCGGACGAGCGAGCGCTGCACGCGGTTGATCGCGCGATAGAAGGTGTCGAGCGAGACGCCGCCGAGCTGCGCCGGGAACGCGGCCTGGAGCGCCGGGTACTGGCCCTTCCAGAAGGGCAGGCTGCGGCCGACGAGGTTCTCCCACAGGCGCGACTGGCTCTCGTGCACGCCCGCCGAGGTGCCCTCGGCGAGCAGCGTCGCCTCGTAGCGGCGATCGATGTTCTGCTCGTAGAGCGCGTGGCCGGCCTCGTGCAGCGTGCAGAACAGGGCCTGCGCCAGGTCGTTCGGGCGCACGCGCGTCGTGATGCGCACGTCGCCGAGCGAGAACTTGGTCATGAACGGATGCGGCGTCTTGTCCTGCCGCCCCCGCGACCAGTCGTAGCCGAACCTGGTCGCCATCGCCGACGCGAACGCGAGCTGGTCGGCCTCCGGATACGTCTGGTGCAGGCAGCTGGCGTCGGCGGGGGCGGCGCGCGTGATCGCGTCGACCAGCGGCACGAGCTCGGCGCGCAGGCCGTCGAACAGCGCGCGGATCTGCGACGCCTTCATCTCGGGATCCATCAGATCGATCAGCGGATCGGCGACGTGCTCGTACGGCGCGAAGAACCCGGCGTACTCGCGGCTCATCTCGACGGACTTCGCCAGGAGCGGCGCCACCGACGCGAAGTCGTTCGCCGGGCGCGCGCGCACCCAGCGGTCGTACAGCTCGGCGCGGTGGTTGGCGAACGCGCTCACGAACGCCGCCGGCACGCGCGCCGCCCGGTCGATGTCTCGGCGCGCGTGCCGGCGGCGTTCGTGAGCGCGTTCGCCA
>JAIOII010001671.1 GCA_019912685.1 Kofleriaceae bacterium | reverse complement strand
CGCGCTTCGCCGCGATCGCGGCGAAGCGCGTCGACCGCTCGAGGGCGAGGCGCGACGTCATGCTGGCGCCGTTCGAGAACCCCGACGCGTACACGCGCTTCGCGTCGACGGCGTGCTCGCGGCCGAGGAGATCGAGCACCGCGTCGAGGAACGCGAGGTCGTCCGCCAGCGGGTGATCGGCGAGCGCCCGGTTCTCCGGCGACAGCATCGCGAGGTCCTCGGGCGCGCACAGCGGCATCGTCGCCGAGCCGAGCTTCCCGGCCGCCCACTTCGTCGTCAGCTTCCGCTCGCCGGGATCCGCGAAGTCGCCGTCGCCGTTCTCGTCCTCGAAGAGACAGTGGGTGAGCGCCGTCGGGAACACGGCGATGAAGCCCTCCGCGTCGGCCTTCTCGCGCCAGCCGGAGATGTTGTAGTAGCGCTCGCCGTCGCCGCTCGTGCCGTGCAGCATGAGGACGGCGGGCACGGGGGTGGTGCCGGCAGCCGCGGCCGGCACGTGGACGATGACCTCGCGGGTCATGCCGTCGACGGTCAGCGTGCGCGCGTACGTGCCGGCGACGTTGGCGACGGGCGGCGGCGCGTCGATCGCGGGAGTGTCGCCGGCGTCGACGTCACCGTCGGCGTCGCCGGGCGGGGTCTCGACGGCGCCGCCGCACGCAGCCGCGGCCAGGAGGCAGACGCAGGGAAGCCAGGACCGGATCGTCATCTTCATGGCGGGTCCCTGATTGCAGCCGGGGTGCCGCTCGCGCGCGCCCGCGAGGTCGCCCACTTGCGGCGTCCGGCGGGACCTGCAGGTCTCGCCCGCGGAACGCGCACGGCTTGCCGGTGGGACGGGCGGATCCCGGCCGCGAACCCGCTCCCGCAAGCCGCCGGAATCGCGTCCCGCCCTTGCCCGGAACGTAGGGGTGATTACATCAGGTTTCACCATGCGGTCCGGATCGTTCGACACCCTCACCGTCAAGGCCCAGGAGGCGCTCGCCGGCGCCCGTGACCTCGCCGTCGCCAAGCGACACGCCGAGGTCCAGCCGGAGCACCTCCTCGGCGCCCTGATCGAACAGGAAGGCGGCCTCGTGCCGCGTGTCCTCGGCAAGCTCGGCGCGGACCCGCGCGTCGTCGCCGCCGACCTCGAGCGCGCGTACGGCAAGCTCGCGCAGGTCTCGGGCGCCGGCCTCGAGGTCGGCATGTCGCGCGGTCTGCGCGAGGTCTGGGACGCCGCCACCAAGGAGGCGGCCAAGCTGAAGGACGAGTTCCTCTCGACCGAGCACTTCCTCCTCGCGCTGTCGGAGCACAAGAGCCCCGCCGGGGACGCGCTGCGCGGCCACGGCGCGACGCACGAGGCGCTCCTCGAGGCCCTCCTCGCGGTGCGCGGCAACCAGCGCGTCACCGACCAGGACCCCGAGGCCAAGTACGAGGCGCTCGAGCGCTACACCCGCGACCTCACGCGCGCGGCCCAGCAGGGCAAGCTCGATCCCGTGATCGGCCGCGACGACGAGATCCGCCGCACGATCCAGATCCTGTCGCGCCGCACCAAGAACAACCCGGTGCTCGTCGGCGAGGCGGGCGTCGGCAAGACCGCCGTGGTCGAGGGCATCGCGGGCCGCATCTTCAAGGGCGACGTCCCCGAGTCGCTCCGGGACAAGCGCCTGCTCTCGCTCGACCTGGGCGCGCTCGTCGCCGGCGCCAAGTACCGCGGCGAGTTCGAGGAGCGCCTGAAGGCCGTGCTCAAGGAGATCGCGTCGGCCGAGGGCCAGGTCATCCTCTTCATCGACGAGCTCCACACGCTGGTCGGCGCCGGCGCCGCCGAAGGCGCGCAGGACGCCGCCAACATGCTCAAGCCAGCGCTCGCCCGCGGCGAGCTCCGCTGCATCGGCGCCACCACGCTCGACGAGTACCGGAAGCACATCGAGAAGGACAAGGCGCTCGAGCGCCGCTTCCAGCCGGTGATGGTCGAGCAGCCCTCGATCCCCGACACGATCGCGATCCTCCGCGGCCTCAAGGAGCGCTACGAGGTGCACCACGGCATCCGCATCCGCGACGCCGCGCTGGTCGCCGCCGCCAAGCTCTCGCACCGCTACATCCCGGCGCGCCAGCTGCCCGACAAGGCGATCGACCTCATCGACGAGGCCGCGTCGCGGCTCAAGATGGAGATCGAGAGCGTGCCGACGCCGATCGACAACCTCGAGCGCCGCATCACGACGCTCGAGATCGAGAAGGCCGCGCTCGAGCGCGAGGGCGACAAGCGCTCGAAGCAGCGCCTGCCCGACGTCGAGCGCGAGATCGCCGAGCTGCGCGAGCAGGCGACGTCGATGCGCGCGCAGTGGCAGCACGAGCGCGAGCTGATCGGCGGCCTGCGCACCAAGAAGGCCGAGCTCGAGAGCGCCCGGGCCGAGATGGAGCGGCTCACCCGCTCCGGCGACTACGCGCGCGCGTCCGAGCTGCGCTTCGGCGGCATCCCGCGGCTCGAGCAGCAGATCGAGCAGGACGGGGCGCGCATCGCCCAGCTGCAGCAGGCCGGCGGCTTCCTCCGCGAGGAGGTCACCGAGGACGACATCGCCGCGGTGGTCGCCAAGTGGACCGGCATCCCGGTCGAGAAGATGCTCGAGGGCGAGAGCGAGCGCCTGATGAAGATGGAGGACCGCCTCCGCCTGCGCGTCGTCGGTCAGGACGAAGCCGTGGTCGCGGTGTCGGGCGCGGTGCGCCGCGCGCGCGCCGGCCTCCAGGATCCCAACCGGCCGATCGGCTCGTTCCTCTTCCTCGGGCCGACCGGCGTCGGCAAGACCGAGCTCGCCCGCGCCGTCGCCGAGTTCCTGTTCGACGACGAGAAGGCGATGGTCCGCATCGACATGAGCGAGTACCAGGAGAAGCACACGGTCTCGCGCCTGGTCGGCGCGCCTCCCGGCTATGTCGGCTACGACGAGGGCGGCCAGCTCACCGAGGCGGTGCGCCGTCACCCGTACTGCGTCGTCCTCCTCGACGAGATGGAGAAGGCGCACCCCGACGTGTGGAGCGTCCTCCTCCAGGTGCTCGACGACGGCCGGCTCACCGACAGCCAGGGCCGCGTGGTCGACTTCAAGAACGCCGTCGTGATCATGACGTCGAACGTCGCGCCCGGCGCGCTCCGGACCACCTTCCGGCCCGAGTTCCTGAACCGCATCGACGACATCATCACGTTCAACTCGCTCGGGAAGGAGCAGATGCCGCGCATCGTCGGCATCCAGATGCGGCGCTACGAGAAGCTGCTCGCCGAGCGTGGCCTCGAGCTCACGCTCACCGATCGGGCAGTCGCGCTGGTGGCCGAGCGGGGGTACGATCCGCAGTACGGCGCACGTCCGCTCAAGCGCGCCATCCAGAAGCTCGTGATCGACCCGCTCGCCACGCAGATCCTCGTCGGCGCCTTCGCGACCGGCGACAAGATCCTGGCCGACGTCTCGTCGGACGGCACCGCCTTGAGCTTCGCCAAGCAGGAGGCGGTCGCCGCCTGAGGGCGCCGACGCGAGGTTACCCATGTCGCTCGACTTCGATCCCTCGGTCGACTACTACAAGGCGCTCGGCGTCGACGCCAAGGCGTCGAACGACGAGATCAAGAAGGCCTACCGCAAGCTGGCCAAGCAGTACCATCCGGACTCGACGGGCGGCGACAAGGCCAAGGAGTCGCGGTTCAAGGAGGCGAGCGCGGCGTACGACGTCCTCGGCGACGCCAAGAAGCGCGCGCAGTACGACGAGATCCGCGCGATGGGCGGCGCGCGCGGCGTGCGCATGGG
>JAIOII010001670.1 GCA_019912685.1 Kofleriaceae bacterium | reverse complement strand
CGCGGGGGTCGTCCTCGTCGAACGGCGAGCGCGGGTCGACCTTGGGGCCACACGCGGCGAGGGCGAGCACGAGGCAGACCTGGCGCATGCCTTGACGCTGCCGCGCCGCCGGCCCCGGGGCAAATTTTCTCAGAAGCGCTCGGCGCTGGCGGCGACGATGGCCTCGGCGACGCGGCCCCAGCGGGCGCGCTCGGCGTCGTCGAAGCGCGTGGTGTAGGGCAGGTGGACGAAGCCGGCACGGTCGGACAGGCCGGTCGACGTGAAGAACACGTTGTTGCAGATGTAGCGGCCCGGGTCGTCGCTGCGCGCCGGGCGTTCGCCGAGCGTGCGCAACGCGCGGTCGATCGCGGCCAGCGGCAAGGACGTCGCGCGCTCGGCGGGCGCCGCGGGATCGATGGGCAGCGCGGCGGCGATGACGCCGCGGTTGTCGGGCACGCCGCCCGCGACCTCGCCCGTGTCCTTCAGGTTGTAGGCGGTCTCCTCGAGCGCGATCGCGCCGCCGCCCTGGCCGAAGCTCACGACCGCGGCCGGCGCGCAGCGCGCGATCGCGTCGCGCACGGTCGCCGCCGCCCGGTCGTACTCGACGGGGAGGACGAGCCGCATCACCCGTACGCCGGGCAGGCTCGACGGGCGCAGCGCGCGCACGGCGACCTCGGAGACGTTCTCGTGCCACCCGTCGGCGGGGAACGGCTGGAAGCCGGTCAGCAGCACCGGCACGCCGGCCGGGTCGCCCTCGTACGTGCAGGGCGCGGGCGCGCGCAGGAGCTCCATGCGCGCGACCTCGCCGCCGCCGCGCACGCGCAGCTGCGCGACCTCCCCACGCCCGGGCGCGAGCTCTCCGACGCTCACGGTGAAGAGCCTCCGGAACCCGGTGTCGGTCCGCACGATGCGCCCGGCCTCGTCGAGCTCGCGCCACCGCTCGCTCACGTCGATCCCGTCGAGCTCGACGCGCTCGACGACGTCGTCCTGCGCCATCTCCACGGTCAGCAGATCCTCGTCGGCGAGGACGCCCGAGCCCGGCGACAGCACCATGCGGAAGCGCCGCGGGAACACCTCGACGTAGGCGAGCTCGAGCTCCGCGCCCTCCGGCACGATCGCGATCGTGCGCGGCTCCCCGTCGCTCCAGTACGCGACCGCGACGTCGATCCATTCGCCCCGTTCTCTCACGCGGGTCTCCGTGATCGTGTCCTCGACGCTCACGCGCCCATCCCGCTCCACCACCCTCACCGTGATCACCTCTCCCTCTCCCTCTCCCTCTTCCTCTCCCATCTCCCTCACCTTCACCCTCACGTTCACCACCAGCTCCCCGCGCTGCGCGCTCCCCTCCAGCTCCCCCTCGCACGGCCCGTCGAGCACGACGCCGTCCTCCGTCTCCGCGCCGGCGCCGGGACACAGCGCGCTCGCCGCCGTCACCCGGGCGTTCAACGGATGCCCGGCGCTGTCGACCTTGCCGTCGAGGAAGTCGCGGAACATGCCGTCGTTCGGCCGCGCCGCGTCATCCTCCGGCGCACCCGCGCAGCCCCAGCCTCCGACGACCGTGACGACGACCAGGCTGGCCACGCGCGCGCGCATGGCCGGCATCGGAGCACCAGGCGTGCCATCGCAAGCCCGCGACTCGACGTCCCCACCACCCGCGCGCTGGCTACTCCGCCTGCCGCCCGCCGGGCCCGTCTCGCCCGTCGAGCACCGCGATCGCCGCGCGCGGGTCGTTGGCGAACACGCCGTCGACCCCCGCCGCCGCCAGCGCGCGCAGGCGCGCCGGATCGTCGACGCCGTGCCGTGGTCGGAGCTGTCGCGGGTCGAGCTCCTCGGCGGTGGCGGGCATCGCATCCCGAGGCTCGAGGAGGCGCTCGAGGCATGCGGCGACCTTCGCGTGAACGTCGAGATCAAGTCGCCGCGCGCCGGCACGTCCGGCGCGCGTCGCGCAGGCGATCCGCGACGTGCGCGCCGACGAGCGCGTCGTCGTGTCGTCGTTCGATCCGGCGGCCTTGTGGCAGCTGCACGCGGTCGCGCCGCACCTGCCGCTCGCGTACCTGTTCGAGGCCAGGCTGCCGCGCGCCCTGCGCTCGGCGGCGGCGGCGATGCTCGTCGGGGCGAGCGCGGTCCATCCCGAGCACGTCCTGTGCACGCCAGCGCAGGTCGCGGCCTGGCGCGCGCGCGGCCTGGCGGTGAACGCCTGGACCGTCGACGATCCGGCGCGCCTGCGCGCGCTGGCGGCGTTCGCGCTCTCGCGCGCGCACGGCGCCGACGGCGTCGAGCTCGACGTCCTCCTGTGCGCGAGCGGCGAGGTCGTCGTGTTCCACGACGACGACCTCCGCCGCCTCGCCGGGCGGCCGGAGCGCGTCGACGCCGTGCCGTGGTCGGAGCTGTCGCGGGTCGAGCTCCTCGGCGGTGGCGGGCAGCGCATCCCGAGGCTCGAGGAGGCGCTCGAGGCATGCGGCGACCTTCGCGTGAACGTCGAGATCAAGTCGCCGCGCGCCG
>JAIOII010001669.1 GCA_019912685.1 Kofleriaceae bacterium | reverse complement strand
CGTCGGGGCCGGTGCCGCCGTCGGGCGGCGGCATCCCGCCGTCGGGCGTGCCGCCGTCGGGCGGCGGCTCGACGGTGCCGGTCAACCCGAAGAACACCGCCGCGCGCCACGCCGCGCACATGCCGCGGTTCTCGATGTACGTGCCGCCGGTCGGCGGGCACGCGTGCTCCGGGTCGGCGCCCATGCTCACGGCGTGGCCCATGGACGCGACGCGCCACGACTCGACCACCGTCGCGCCGCCGACCTTGTGCCGCGCGCGCTCGTGGCCGGCGACCGTCGCCATCTCGTCGGCCGCCTGGTCGGCGCCGAGCACGTTCGTCCATTGCTCGACGAGCTCGACCTGGTTGTCGGGGCTGACGATGCCGTCGTTGGTGCCGTGGAAGATGGCGACCTTCGGCCGCGGCCCCGTGTAGCCGGGGTACGCGTTGCGCACGAGCTCACCCCACTCCTGCGGCGTCTTCTTGAGCTCGGGGTGACTCGCGAGCGCCTGGCAGTTGTAGGCGCCGTTCACCGTCGTCGCGCAGCGGTACGGGATGCCCGCCATGATCGCGCCCGCCGCGAACACGTCGGGCCAGGTCGCGAGCATCACGCTGGCGAACGCGCCGCCCGCCGAGAACCCGGCGACGTAGATGCGCGTCGCATCGATCGAGTGGTCGGCGCGCATCTTGTCGACCATCTGCTTGAGCGACAGGTTCTCGCCCTGACCGCGCACCAGGTTCGCCGGGTCGCCGTACTCGCCGGCCCAGTTGAAGCAGCGGATCGGGTTGTTGCTCGTCGTCTGCTCGGGGAAGACGACGTAGAAGCCGTAGAGATCGGCGAGCTGGGTCCAGCCGACGAGCGCCGACTCGGTGTGGGTCTGGCTGCAGCCGTGGAGGAAGAGGACGAGCGGCGCGCTGGCGGCCGGCGTCGTCGGACGGTAGCGCCACATCGCGAGCCCACCGGGGTTCGAGCCGAAGCTCGGCACCTGCTCGAGGGTGCCGGCGGACGCAGCGGTGGCAGCGGCCGCGACCAGAGCCGCGACGACAACAGGAGTACGCATGTTGGTCCTCAGATCTGGGTGCGAAGGGTCATGAAGAAGCTGCGCTCGCCGTCGACGGTGCAGCCGTCGCCCTCGAGGTCCTCGCAGCGGCGGTAGAGCGCGAACCGCGCACCCAGCGCGGTCGTCTCGCCCAGCCAGTAGGTGGTGCCGACGTTGAGGAAGAGCTGATCGGCGAGCGCGCGCGCGCCCTGGCGATCGCGCACGAGCGAGAGCTGCACGCCCGCGCCGGCGCGCCGCCCCGCGATGGGCGGCGCGTCGACGTCGAGGCCGCCGCCCACGCTCGTCCCGCTGTAGAGCTCGCCCGAGAGGCGCGTGCCGTCGTCGGGATCGACGACCTCGTTCTGGACCATCGAGGCCGACCCGAACGCGCGCAGCCGGCGATCGAGGAAGCGGGCCATCGCGGTGACGCGCGCGTTGTACCCGTCGATCTTCTGGTCGTCCGTGCGCGACGTGTTGGTGTTCACCTGGAACATCTGCAGCGCCGCGTGCACCGCGAAGCGCTCGCGATCGAGGAGCGCCGACGGCGTGACCATCACGAAGTGGTACTCGTCGGCGGGGAAGTTGGCGGCGTCGCGGCCGACGTACTGGTAGGGCGCGAAGTAGAAGCGCGCGAACGGCGGGAAGGTGCCGCCCACGACGAGGCTCGACGTCGTCGACACCGGGTTGGCGGCGTTGATCGAGAGCCCCACGCGTCCGCCCGGGACGAGCTCGACCTGGCCGAGCACGCCGTTGCCGCGGTTGAAGCCCGACGCGAGGAGGGCGCCGCGGGTGAAGCCGTCGGTGAGGAGCTGGTCGAGCACGTGATCGGAGACGAAGTCGAGGCTCGCCGGATCGGTGATCCGGCCGGCGTCGACGCGGAAGCGCCCGCGCTCGATGCGTACGAGCTGGTTGCGCACGCTGAGCGCGGCCTGGCCCTCCCACGCGCTGGTGCCGTGGGGGCCGGCGTTGGCCTCGAACTCGCTCTCGATGTAGATGCCGTCCGCCACGCCGGCGCGCATGCCGAAGCGGGAGAGCGCGACCGTGACCGTGCGGCCCTCGCGGTTGTCGCCGGGCCGGTTCACGAGCGTCTCGATCTCGAGGCCGCCGACGACCGCGACGAACGGCCGGATCCACGGCTTCTCGTCGGTCGGCGCGGCGGCGTCGGCATCCTCGCCGTCGGGCGTGACCGCCGCGTCGACCGTGGGCCCGGTCGGCGGCGTCGCGGCCGCGACCCGCTC
>JAIOII010001668.1 GCA_019912685.1 Kofleriaceae bacterium | reverse complement strand
GGCGATGGCGGCGGCGACCTGCGGCGTCGCGGTCCACGGCTCGGCCGAGGCGTCGATCGACGCGGCCGACGTGCTCGTGCGCCGCCCGGGGCTCGGCGCGCTGGTCGAGCTGTTCGACGGCGCGGCCGCGACCATGGCGGTGATCCGCCGGAACCTGCGCGTCTCGCTGGCCTACAACCTGATCGGCGGCACCCTCGCGGTGACCGGCCTCATCCACCCCCTCATCGCGGCGGTGATGATGCCGCTCTCGTCCCTCTCGGTCCTGTTCAGCTCGTCGCGGAGCCGCGGCTTCCGTGCGCCCGCACCGTCGAAGGAGGATCCCCGATGATCACGCTCTACCTCGTGTTGCCCCTGGCCCTCCTCGTCGCGTCCGGCGCCGTCGCCGCCTTCGCATGGTCCGTGCGCTCGGGCCAGATGGACGACCTCGACACCCCGCCGCGCCGCATCCTCCTCGACGACTGACCCGCGAAAGGTCCCCGACCAGGTCACCAGCGCGCCCGTTCCCTCTCCAGATCACACGAGTGTCCCGTCGCCGCGTGTGCGCGCTCCGCTCTTCTCGGGAAGCCGCGCGCTGGAACGGTGGTGGTGGCAGGGAGGTGGCGGCGCGGCCAAGGACCGAGGGGCTGATCCTGCTCGAGCGCGAATCCTGGAGCGCCCCCGCTGGAGGGATCCGGGTGGATCGATCCCCTGTTCTCGCGCGAGGCAGACCGCCGCGCGATCTCGTCGCGTGAAGCTGAGCGCGAGGGCAGGGTCAGCCCCGATGGGCCGGCCAGCGCCGCCACCGGGCGCGGGGTCTCCTCCACCGCCCGATCGAATCACCGGATCCCCGCCAGCTGTCGGCTCCGTCGATGCCGCCGCGGCGTCAGCGCGGCAAGTGCACCGAGAACTCGGTCCCGACACCCTCGGAGCGCACGTGGATCTCGCCGCCGTGCAGCGTGACCAGGCTGTGGACGATCGCCATGCCCATGCCGGTGCCGCCCTCCTTCGTCGAGAAGAACGGCTCGTAGATGCGCGCCAGCACGTCGCGTGGGATGCCGGGGCCCTGATCGCGGACGCGCAGCGCGACGCCGCCGTCGATCGGCTCGACGATGACCTTGACCGCGCCGCCCCGCGGGCTCGCCTCGATCGCGTTGCGGACGAGGTTCTGCAGCACCTGGTGGATCTTCGCGGCGTCGATGGTCGCCTCCAGGGGTTCCGCCGCCCGCCTCAGCACCTCGAGCGTCACGCCGTTCACCTCGGCCCCGGGCCGCTCGAGCTCGACCACGTGCCCGGCGAGCGCCACCAGGTCGGTCGGCGTCGGCGCGAGATCCGCCGGGCGCGCGAACGACAGGAACTCGTCGAGCAGCTTGGACAGGCGACCGATCTCCTGGCGCACCAGCTCGGCGGCGTCGAGGAGCCGCGGGTCGCCCTCGCTGCGCTGCAGGCGCCGCTCGAGCAGCTGGAGCTGCAGCTTGGCGGCGTTGAGCGGGTTCCGGACCTCGTGCGCCAGACCCGCCGACAGGGTCCGCACCGCGGTCAGCTTCTCGGCCTGCGCCAGCCGCTCGCGCCGCACCAGCCGCTCCTCGGCCTCGAGCTGGTAGTGGCGGAGCATGATCGCCAGCTCCATGTCGAGCAGCCGGTCGACGGCGTCGCGCGCCGCCACCCGCTCCGCGAGCAGGTGCTTCTCGACGAGCCCGTGCAGGTCGCGCCGCATCACGTTCATCGCCGTGAACATGTACTGCTGCGGCAGCCCGATCGCGACGTGGCGCCGCCCGATGCGCGAGCGGCGCTCGTAGTAGGCCTCGTCGTGCGGGCCGGTCAGCCCGGTCCGGATCCACTCGACCAGGGTGCACTTGAGCCGCGCGATCTGCGCCGCGCCGTCGGTCAGGACGGCGCGCGCGCCCTCGTGATGCTGGAGGACGTCGTAGAAGTGCTCGGCGATCGCGGCGATCTCGGCATCGCCGTCGGCGCTGGCCGCGGCGTGGAGCTCGCGCAGGAGGCGCTCGTCCTCGGCGCCGAACCCGACGTATCGCTTGAGCTCGTCCAGGTAGAACACGCCGGCTCAGGCCTCTTGCTTGCGCGCCACCACCTCGATCTCCGACCGCGGCGCCGCGCTGTACTCGTGCAGGCGGTACTGGATCGTGCGCACGCTGACCCCGAGCATCTCGGCGGCCTTCGACGTCGAGCCGCCCGTCGCCTTGAGCGTCTCCAGGATCGCGTACTTCTCGAGGTCGGCGAGCGTGCTCCCCGGGATCGGTGGGGCGCCGCTGTCGGTGCGCGTCGTCGGCTTCACGGCCGCCGGCAGGTGGCGCGGCTCGATGATGTTCCCCGGCGCCATGACGACCGCGCGCTCGACCGCGTTCTCGAGCTCGCGCACGTTGCCCGGCCAGTCGTACGCCATGAGCAGCTCGACCGCCTCGTTCGAGAGCGAGTCGATCTGCTTGCCGTTCTCGTTCGCATACCGGTCGGCGAAGAAGCGGGCGAGGACCGGGATGTCGCTCTTGCGATCGCGCAGGGGCGGCATCTCGAGGGACACGACGTTCAGGCGATAGAAGAGGTCCTCGCGGAAGCGGCCCCTGGCCACCTCCTCGAGCAGGTTCTTGTTGGTCGCGGCGATGACGCGCACGTCGACGCGGATCGTCTGGCCGCTGCCGACGCGCTCGAACTCGTGCTCCTGGAGGAAGCGCAGGAGCTTGATCTGCACCGCCGGCGAGATCTCCGCGATCTCGTCGAGGAACAGGGTGCCGCCGTCCGCCATCTGGAAGCGGCCGTCGCGGCGCTGGACCGCGCCGGTGAACGCGCCGCGCTCGTGGCCGAACAGCTCGCTCTCGAGGAGGCTCTCGGCCAGCGCCGCGCAGTGCAGCTTGATGAACGGCCCGCTCGCCCGCGTCGAGCGCTGGTGGATGGCCGACGCGATGAGCTCCTTGCCGGTGCCGCTCTCGCCGGTGATGAGCACGGTCGCCTTCGACGGCGCGACCTGATCGACGATCTCGAAGACGCGGTTCATCGGCGGGCTCGAGCCCACGATGTTCCTGGGCGCGACCTTGTCGCGCAGCCGCTGCCGCAGGCGTCGCGTCTCGGCCTTGAGCGCGTGGTTCTCGAGCACGCGATCGACGACGAGCAGGAGCTCGTCGAAGTTGAGCGGCTTGGTGAGGTACTCGACGGCGCCGGAGCGCATTGCCTCCACGGCGGACGCGACCGCCCCGAAGGCGGTCATCACCACCACCGCGGCGGGCTCCTCCATCGACTGGATCTTCTTGACCAGCTCGATGCCGTCCATGCCGGGCATCTTCAGGTCCGTCAGCACCAGGTGAGGGGAGAACGCGTCGTACTTGCCCAGCGCCTTGAAGGCATCGGCGGCGGTCTCCACCTCGAAGCCTTCGTCGCGCAGGAGCTCCGCGAGCGCAGTTCGTGCGTTCACTTCATCGTCGACGACCAGTATGCGTCCTTGACGGGTCACGGGATTCTCCTCTCCAGGCGCACAGTTGCGAGGGTCGTGCCAGCCCAGCGTACCCCGAGGCGGCCTTTTTCGCGCAAGCCCTGCGTCCCCTGCGACGGGCGGCGCAAAGGACGCGGTCTTGGGGCCCAAGTAGCCGTCTTCCCGCGGGCACGCCCCTTGCGATGACCTCCGGTCAGGAGGAACCATGAAACCCACCCCCACCCTGCGCCTGCGCCGCGTGATCCACGAGAGCGGCACCGCCGACGACACCGTCATCGCCCTGCGGGCCGCCACGGGCGCCAGCGTCGCCAGCATCATGTCGCGCACCACCTACTGCCTGCGCCCGCAGGTCGGGGTCCGGACCGCGGTCGGCATCCTGCTCGACGAGCGCATGAGCGGCGCGCCGGTGGTCGATGACGAGGGGCACCCGGTCGGCATCGTCTCCAAGACCGATCTCCTCCGCCACCTGCACGAGCGCGGGGACGCGGTCGAGTCCGGCGACGATCCGGCGATCGAGCGCGGCTACCACGCGACCGACGTCGACAGCACGACCGTGGGCGACGTGATGATGCCGGTCGTGTTCGCGATCGCCGAGGACACCACGATCGCCGCGGCGTCGGCGCTCATGGCCGGCGAGGGGATCCACCGCCTGCCGGTGCTCGACAAGAAGGGGGCGGTCGTCGGCATCCTCTCGACGCTCGACATCGTCCGCTGGGTCGCCGATCGCGCCGGCTACCACGTGTAGCCCGATCACTTCGCCGCCGCCGGTATCACCGACCGCACCGCCGCGATCAGCGCGTCGATCTCGACGGGCTTGATCACGACGCGCGTTGCCGGCGCGGCCAGCGCCCGGTGCAGGGCCGGGTCGTGCCGCGATCGCCCGGTGACGAACACGATCGGCAGCGACGGATCGATCTCGCGTGCGCGGGCGGCCAGCTCGTCGCCAGGCAGGTCGGGCAGCCCGAGATCGGTCACGATCACGTCGAAGCGCCGTCCTGCCAGCGCGGCCAGGGCCTCGCTGCCCCGCGCCAGGGCGATCACCTCGAACCCCGCGTCGGCGAGCAGCTCCGCGGCTGCCAGCCGGGCGGCGCGATCGTCCTCGACGAACAAGACGGTGGGCGGCGTCGTGCTGTCGACGGCCTCGACGAGGGTGGCCTCGGTGAACGGCTTCTGCAGGACGGTCGCGCCGGCCGGTAGCCGCCCCTCGCCGTGGAGCACGTCGGCCGGGTGCGCCGACATGAAG
>JAIOII010001667.1 GCA_019912685.1 Kofleriaceae bacterium | reverse complement strand
GGTGCTCGCGACCGGGCGCAGCGGCGCCCGCGCCGAGGTGTGCGACCGGCTCTGCGAGATGCTCGCGGCCGGCGTGCACCCGCTCGTGCCGCGCCGCGGCTCGGTGGGCGCATCGGGCGATCTCGCACCGCTCGCCCACCTCGCGCTCGGGCTCACCGGCGAGGGCGACGTCGAGCACGACGGCAAGACCGTGCCGGCGGCGTTCGGGCTCGCGGCCGCCGGGCTCCAGGCGATGGCGCTCGAGGCCAAGGAGGGCCTGACGCTGCTCAACGGCACGCAGCACATGACGGCGATCGGCGCGCTCACCGTGCTCGACGCCGAGGACACGTGCCGCGTCGCCGATCTCGCCGGCGCGATGTCGCTCGAGGCGCTCAAGGGCACGGTGCGCGCGTTCGACGAGCGCGTCGTCGCGGCGCGCGCGCATCCCGGACAGCAGACGGTGGGCGCCAACCTGCGCGCGCTCCTCGCCGGCTCGGCGATCGCCGCGTCGCACCGCGACTGCGGCAAGGTCCAGGATCCGTACTCGCTGCGCTGCATGCCGCAGGTCCACGGGGCGAGCCGCGACGCGCTCGCGTACGGCCGCGCCGTGCTCGAGCGCGAGGCCAACGCGTCGACCGACAACCCGCTCGTCTTCCCGGATCCCGCCGACGTCGACGGCGGCGAGATGATCAGCGGCGGCAACTTTCACGGCCAGCCGGTGGCGATCGCGCTCGACTTCGCGGCGATCGCGATCGCCGAGCTGGCCAACATCAGCGAGCGCCGCGTCGAGCAGCTCGTGAACCCGCACCTGTCGAGCGGCCTGCCGCCGTTCCTCGCGCCGTCGTCGGGCCTCAACTCGGGGTTCATGATCGCGCAGGTGTCGGCGGCGGCGCTGGTCAGCGAGAACAAGGTGCTGTGCCACCCGGCGTCGGTCGACTCGATCCCGTCGTCGGCCGGGCGCGAGGATCACGTCTCGATGGGCGCGCACGCCGCGCTCAAGCTGCAGCAGATCCACGATCAGGTGCGCACGGTGCTCGCGATCGAGCTCCTGTGCGCGTGCCAGGGCATCGACCTGCGGCGGCCGCTCACGACGACGCCGGCGCTCGAGGCGGTGCACGCGGCCGTGCGCGCCCACGTGCCGGCGATGATGGTCGACCGGCCGCTCGCCCCCGACATCGAGCGCGTTCGCGCGCTCATCGACGACGGAACCTTGCTCCGCGCGGCATCCGCCGCCGGCGTCACGATCGCCTGACCGGAAGAGGGAGCCATGACGGAAATCATTCGCGCGCCGCGAGGCACCACGCTGTCGTGCAAGGGCTGGCCCCAGGAGGCCGCGCTCCGCATGCTGATGAACAACCTCGATCCCGACGTCGCCGAGCGACCCGCCGATCTCGTCGTCTACGGCGGCCTGGGCAAGGCGGCGCGCTCGTGGGAGGACCTGCGCGTCATCCAGCGCGAGCTACGGCGGCTCGGCGACGACGAGACCTTGCTCGTGCAGTCGGGGCGCGCCGTCGGCGTGTTCAAGACGCACGACCAGGCGCCGCGCGTGCTCCTCGCCAACTCGAACCTCGTCGGCCGCTGGGCGACGTGGGAGCACTTCCGCGAGCTCGATCGCAAGGGCCTCATGATGTACGGGCAGATGACGGCGGGCTCGTGGATCTACATCGGCACGCAGGGCATCCTGCAGGGCACGTACGAGACGTTCGCCGCCGCGGCGCGCACGCACTACGGCCCGGACGCCGACCTCACCGGCAAGATCGTGCTCACCGCCGGGCTCGGCGGCATGGGCGGCGCGCAGCCGCTCGCCGTGACCATGGCCGGCGGCGTGTGCCTCGCCGTCGAGATCGATCCGTCGCGCACGCAGCGCCGCCTCGACACCCGCTACCTCGACGAGCTGGCGCCGAACCTCGACGAGGGGCTGGCGCGGGCGCACGCGTACGCCGCCAGGGGCCAGGCGCGCTCGATCGCGGTCACCGCCAACGCCGCCGACGTCTACGCCGAGCTGGTGAAGCGCGGGGTCACGCTCGACCTCGTCACCGATCAGACGTCGGCCCACGATCCGCTGAACGGCTACATCCCGCAGGGCTTCACGCTCGCCGAGGCCGCCGACCTGCGTGTCCGGAACCCGGACGATTACGTCGCGCGCGCGCGCGCGTCGATGGCGGTCCAGGTCACCGCGATGCTCGCGATGAAGGCGAAGGGCGCGCACGTCTTCGACTACGGCAACAACCTGCGCGCCGAGGCGCAGCACGCCGGCGTCACCGACGCGTTCGCCTACCCCGGCTTCGTGCCGGCGTACATCCGCCCGCTCTTCTGCGAGGGCAAGGGCCCGTTCCGCTGGGCCGCCCTGTCGGGCGACCCCGCCGACATCCGCGCCACCGATGAGGCCG
This sequence comes from Kofleriaceae bacterium, assembly GCA_019912685.1. GTDB lineage: Bacteria > Myxococcota_A > Polyangia > Haliangiales > Haliangiaceae > UBA2376. The sequence goes on along the minus strand of JAIOII010001667.1, from coordinate 1,418 downwards.
TGCTCGCCGAGCTGCCGCACGACCGCGCGCTCGAGCGCTGGATCCGCATGGCGCAGGAGCGGGTCGCGTTCCAGGGCCTGCCCGCGCGCATCTGCTGGCTCGGCTACGGCGAGCGCGATCGCGTCGGCCTCCGCTTCAACGAGCTGGTGAGGTCGAAGCGGGTGCAGGCGCCGATCGTGATCGGCCGCGATCACCTCGACTCGGGCTCGGTCGCGTCGCCGAACCGCGAGACCGAGGCGATGAAGGACGGCTCCGACGCGGTCGCCGACTGGGCGATCCTGAACGCCCTCGTCAACACGGCGGCCGGCGCGACGTGGGTGTCGTTCCACCACGGCGGCGGCGTCGGCATGGGCTACTCGCTCCACGCCGGCATGGTCGTCGTCGCCGACGGCACCGACCGCGCGGCGGCGTGCCTCGCGCGCGTGCTGAAGAGCGACCCCGGCATGGGCATCATCCGTCACGCCGACGCCAGCTACGACGAGGCGATCCAGGCCGCCGACCAGCGCGGCGTGCGCATCCCGCGCCGCGAAGGATCGGCGTGAGGCCCATGCGCTCGCGGCCGTGAACGACCTCGTCGACGCGATCCGCGACGCGGACGCGAGCCGAGATCAAGCGACGATCACGCGGTGGACGAGGTCGGCGCCGTACTGGTACGGGATCGCGGCCGGGTGCTCGGCGTTCCACGCGACGAGGTCGGCGCGCGCGCCCGGCGCGAGCAGCCCACGATCGCTCGAGCCCAGCGCGCGGGCGGCGACGCGCGTGACGCCGAGCCAGGCCTCCTCGACCGACATCGCGAAGTGCGTCGTCGCCAGCCACATCTGGAGCGGCAAGGACGACGAGTAGCTCGAGCCCGGGTTGAGGTCGCTCGCCACCGCGAGCGGGATGCCGGCGGCGCGCAGCTTCGCGACCGGCGGCGGCGGCAGGCGCAGCTGCACGCACGCGCCGGGCAGCATCACGGCGACGGTGCCCGCCGCGGCGAGCGCGGCGATCGCGGCGTCGGAGACCTGCTCGACGTGGTCGACCGATAGCGCGCCGAGCTCGGCGCACAGCTCGGCGGCGCCCTGATCGGTGAACTGGCCGACGTGCCCCTTGACGCCGAGGCCGGCGTCGCGCGCCGCCCGCAGGATGATCGCGGCCTCGTCGCGCGTGAACGCGCCGTCGTCGCAGTAGATGTCGACCGCGGTGGCGAGGCCGTCGCCGGCGACCGTCGGCACGAGCACCTCGGCGAGCTCGCGCACGTACACGTCGCGGTCGCCCTTCCGCTCGGGCGGGATGACGTGGCACAGGAGCGTCGGCACGACCGCGACGCCGGCGCGCACGCCCGCGCGCGCGATGACGCGCAGGAGCCGCTGCTCGCCGGCGATCGTGAGGTCGTAGCCGCTCTTCACCTCGATCGTCGTCGTGCCGGTCGCGCGCGC
>JAIOII010001666.1 GCA_019912685.1 Kofleriaceae bacterium | reverse complement strand
CGTGCGAGCCGGACCGGCCGATGCCGCTCGAGCCGACCACCGCCGGGTCGATGCAGGGCCGGTGGAAGGTGACGTGGTCCTGCGTGCGCGGGTGCGGGCTGCGGCGGCCCGGGCTCACGTACTCGCCGGACCTCGAGGTCGTGGGCGCGACGCAGATCTGGAGCAACCTGTTCTGCTCCGAGTGCGGCGCGACGCACTTCGGCGAGGTGACGGTGCCGGGCTGCATCGACGTCTTCGCCAGCACCGACTTCGACTCGCAGTGCCGGTTCAGCTATCGCGTGTGCGAGATGGACGGCGAGCTGCGCGGCCAGGTGACGTGGAAGGAGCCCGGCGTGTCGGCGACGACCTGGCAGATCGCGGGACGGCGGTAGCCCGCGCGGTATAGTGCGCGCGCGTGGCACGGCGCTTCTACCAGTCGATCGAGTCCGCGGCGGTCGCCGCCGAGCAGGCGCTGGCCAACGGGCGCTACCCCGAGGCCGAGCGCGCGTACCGCGAGCTGATCGGCCAGACCCACGTCGTCGACTACGAGTACGACGACTGGCTGCGCTCGCTCGCCGACGTCTACCGCCAGCTCGGGCGCGGGCGCGAGGCCGGGTACGTCTACCTCTACCTCCACTACTTCGACCTGGCGCGCGCGTGCTTCGGCAACGAGCCGGGGCTGCGCGGCCGCCTGTTCGAGGTGGAGAAGCGCTGGGCCGACGCGGCGGCGGCGTACCAGGAGGCGCGGCTGCCGGTGCACGCGGCGCACGCGTGGGAGAAGGCCAAGTCGTGGGACAAGGCGCGCGCGGCGTGGGAGTCGCTCGTGCCGCACCCCGGCCTGCGCGACCGCGACTACGAGCTCGCGCTCGTCCACTTCAACGTCGGCACCGCGATCACGCGCGCCGACGCGGCGTCGCCGGCGGCGCGCCGGGCGCTCGTCGAGGCGCAGCGCCGGCTCGAGCAGGTCGCCGACGACTTCGAGACGCGCGGCGAGCTCGAGCGCGCGTTCGACTGCTTCCAGATCCTGCTCAAGCTCGGCAAGGACTCGGCGCAGTTCGAGAACCTCGCCGAGGGCTACGTCAACTGCATCCGCGTGCTGCGCGAGGACAACCTCAAGTTCTACGTCCTCCAGTACTACGAGGACTTCATCAAGCTCGCGCTCGAGCGCGGCGAGCTGCACGCCGCGGCGACGCTCTACCAGGAGGCGGCCGAGTACGCGCTCAAGACCGGGCTGCCGTACGACCGGCGGTACCAGGCCAAGAGCGGCGACACCTGGGTGCGGTGCGCCGATCGCTACGCCGAGCAGGGCCTGCCCGTCGAGATGGTCGAGAACGCGTACCTGGCGGCGGCGCAGCAGTTCTCGGCGGTCGGCGACTACGGCGCCGTGCGCAAGGTGTTCGAGAAGCTCGCCACGCTCGAGCTGTCGGAGCGCCAGAAGGCGCGGTTCGACGCGATCGCGCGCCGCTACGGCGACAGCCCCGACGAGCTGCCCGACGCGCCGGCCTTCCCCGACTACCTGAAGCAGCAGCACGCCTACGCCGACATCTGGTTCGTCGATCTCCTCGAGTGGGAGATGAACGGCGACCCGGCGGCCGTCGCCTCCGCGATCGTCGGCGATCTGCGCTATCCGAACGGCATCCGCCGCCGCGCGCTCGTCGTCGTGCTCACCGCCGCCGACGCCGCCGCGCGCAACGCGCAGAACGACGTCGACACGCTGGCCGCCCTGGCCGAGCAGCTCGGCGAGCTCCAGAGCTACGCCGCGCTCGCGCCGCTCGAGAAGCTCTACTCGCACGAGGACCCGCAGGTGCGGCGCGCCGCGGTGCGCGCGCTGCGCTTCCTCTACTTCAAGCGCAGCTTCGCGATCGTGAAGAAGGCGCTCGGCGACGGCGACGCGACCGTCCGCGAGGCGGCGCTCGTCGCGATCGGCGGCCTCCACTTCCCGCACGCGCTCGGCCCGCTCTCGCGCATCTACACCGAGGTCGGCGACGCGCGCGTGCGCGCCGCGGCCCTCGACGCGATCGGCAAGATCCAGACGGTCGAGGCGGGCGAGGTCCTGGTCAGCGTGCTGCGCCAGGAGGTCGGCCCGCTGCGCGACGCCGCGCGCGGCGCGCTGCTCTCGCTCGACAACGCCGACATGATCCCGATCCTGCGCCAGCACTACGAGATCGAGCCCGACGGCGCGACCCGCGACGTGCTCGGCGAGATCCTGCGCCGCGCGTAGCCCGCGGGCCGCGTGGATTACCTCCGGGTGAGCTGGTGGAGGATGATCGCGTTGCCCTCGCTGTCGAGGATGTTCGACATCCGGCAGTTCGGGCCGTGGATCATCTCGCCCTGGTAGACGACGCCCTTCGCCTTCAACCGTTCGTTCACCGCGTCCAGGTCCGCCACCTCGAACGCGATGCTCGCGCCGCCCACGGGGCGCGCCGCGCCGAGCACCGGGTGCTTGAACAGCGCCAGGCACCCACCGCCCGGCAGGTCGTACTCCGTCCACACCCCGTCCGGCGACGCCAGCCCGCGCTCGAACCCGAGCACCTCCTCGTAGAACGCGCGCGCCCGCGTCGCGTCCTCGACGGTGAACATCGTGAACGCGACCCTCTGGAACATCGCCTGCTTCGTGCGCGGCGGCTTCGCGCCCGGCTTCTTCGGGGCGCGCTTCTTCGCGGCCGGCCTCTTCGCGGCCGGCTTCTTCGCGGGTTTCATGCGGACGATGGTACCGTGGCCGGCGTGAGCGCGAAGGGCCCCGTCCTCGTCACCGGCGCCAGCGGCTTCATCGGGCGGCGCGTCGCGGCGCGCCTCGCGAACGAGGGCAGGGCGGTGCGCGCCCTCGCCATGCCGTCGGAGGACGTGAGCGCGATCGCGGAGCTCGCGGGCGCGGGCATCGCGATCGTCCGCGGCGACATCACCGACCCGGGGGCCATGCAGGACGCCGTGCGCGGCGTCGAGCGCGTCGTGCACCTCGCCGCCGTCGTCGGCGACTGGGGGCCCGACGACCTCTTCGAGCGCGTGAACGTCGGCGGCACGCGCAACGTCGTCGACGCCGCCGCGCTCGAGGGCTGCCAGCGCCTCGTGATGGTCTCGTCGATCGTCGTCTACGGCGAGCGGCTCGCCGCCGGCGGCTGCGACGAGGACGCGCCGCGCGGCGCCGGCGTCGGCCCGTACGGTCGCACCAAGCGCGCGTCGGAGGAGCTCGCGCTCGACGCGCACCGCCGCGGGCGCGTGCCCGTCACCGTCGTGCGCCCCGGCAACGTGTGGGGCCCCGGCTCCGGCATCTGGGTCGACGAGATCGCGAAGCTGGCGCGCAAGGGCATGCTCATGACCATCGACGGCGGCCGCGGCGACGCGACCCTCGCCTACGTCGACAACGTCGTCGACGTGATCGTCCGCGCCCTCGACGCGCCCGAGGCCGCCGGTCGCGTCTACAACGCGATCGACGCGGGCGGCGTCAGCTGGAAGGACTACCTCACCGACATCGCGCGGCTCGCCGGCGGCAAGCCGCCGACGCGCTCGCTCTCGCCGCGCGTCGCCGATCTGCTCGCCCGCGGCATGGAGCGCGTCTGGCGGCTCGCCCGGCGTCCCGGGCGTCCGCTGATGACGCGCGAGGCGGTGCGCCTCCTCGCCTCCGGTCCGCCGGTCCCTATTTCCCGCGCGAGGTCCGAGCTCGGGTACGATCCGGTCCCATACGATCGTGGCCTCGCCGCGGTCGCCCGCTATCTCGAGGGACGCCCATGAAGCACGCTTCTCCGTTGCTGCTGTCACTCTCGCTCTTGTCGGCGCTGGCCGCGTGTGACAGCCGCGCCACCGCCGCCAACGGCGCCGCCATCCGCCCCGACCAGCTCTCGCGCGAGCTCGAGAGCTGCGGCACCACCTCGCACTGCGCCGAGGGCCTCCGCTGCTGGGAGCGCGTGTGTCAGCGGGCCGAGCGCTCGGCGCTCGGCGACTACCAGGCCGCTCGCGGCGCACGCTTCCTCGCCACCAACGACATCGACAGCGCGATCGCCTCGTACGCCGAGGGGCTCGCCGCCTACGAGTCCGCCAAGCTCACCGTCCCGCCCGACGTCGACTGCGCCTACGGCCTCGCCCTCGCGCGCGCCCGCGGCAAGAAGGACAAGGCCGAGCTCGCCGCGCGCGTGCTCCACCGCTGCCTGCTCGCCGTCCCGGTCGTCGGCCCGCTGCGCGCCCAGGCGCTCGCCGGCCTCGCCGAGCTCGGCCAGGTCGGCCTCGACCCCAACCAGATCGCGCGCCCGCAGCTCGCCGACCTCTACCTCACGCGGGCCCCGTCGAAGCCGCCGATCGACAAGCTGCAGGTCACGGTCACGGCCGATCCGGCGCCGCGCGGCCGCACCTACGCGCTCATCCCCGAGCGCCTCGGCGAGGCCGACGCCCGCTCGGCGCTCGTCGCGTGCTGGGAGAAGAACTTCGCCGCGACCCAGGCGAAGGAGCTGTCGGTCAAGCTGCCGCTCGAGGTGAAGTACCGGCCGAGCGACTACGACGACGAGCCGGGCACCTACGCGCTCAACTGGGGCCCGGCCGGCAGCTCCGACGCCGACGGATGCGTGCGCGCCGCCGTCGAGTCGCTCGTCGCGCCCCTCAAGATCCGCGACGCCATGACGACGACCCTCACCGTCGTCATCAAGTAGTGCGCCCCGGGCGCGCCCGTGGTAGCTCATCGGGCTGCCGTGTCCGCCGCCACCTCTGACGAGAAGCCCGATGACAGGCCCGACCTGCGGGCCCTGACGCTCGACGAAGCGCAGGCGCTCGCGGTGTCGCTCGGCCTGCCGCGCTTCCGCGGGGAGCAGGCGTGGCGCTGGGTCCATGGCAAGGGCGCCACGTCGTGGGACGAGATGAGCAACATCGGCGCCGACGTGCGCGCCCGCCTCGCCGCCGGCGCGCGCATCGGGACGCTCACGCTCGCCGAGGTGCAGCGCTCGCGCGACGGCACGAAGAAGCTCCGCTTCACGACGCGGGACGGCTACTCGATCGAGAGCGTGCTCATCCCCGACGGCGACAAGACCACGCAGTGCATCTCGTCGCAGGTCGGCTGCGCGGTCGACTGCCAGTTCTGCGCGACCGCCAAGCTCGGCCTCACGCGCAACCTCGATCCCGGCGAGATCGCCGACCAGGTCTATCGCGCGCGCGCGCTGCTCGCCGCCGAGGAGCCCGACCGCCGCATCACCAACCTCGTCTACATGGGCATGGGCGAGCCGCTCCACAACTACGACAACGTCATGCGCTCGCTGCGCATCCTGACCAGCGACCTCGGCGTCGGCCTGTCGCAGCGCCGCATCACGGTGTCGACCGCCGGCATGGTCCCGCGCCTCGAGAAGCTCGGCAACGAGGACGTGCGCCCCAACCTGGCGGTCTCGCTCAACGCGTCCAACGACCGCGTCCGCGACGAGATCATGCCGATCAACCGCAAGTGGAACATCGGCAAGCTGCTCGCCGCGCTCAGGAGCTACCCGCTCGAGCACCGCCGGCGCGTGACGTTCGAGTACGTGCTGCTCGCGGGCGTGAACGACTCGCTCGCCGACGCCGCCGACCTCGCCAAGCTCCTGCGCGGCTTCCGCTGCAAGGTGAACCTCATCCCGTGGAACCCGCACCCCGAGGCGCCGTACCGGCGGCCCACGCCCGAGGCGATCGAGGCGTTCCAGAACGAGTGCAAGCGCCTCGGCCTGCCGACCTACCTGCGCACGCCGCGCGGCGACGACATCGACGCGGCCTGCGGCCAGCTCGCCAATCGATCGAACGGCGAGCTCCTCGTCCCGCTGCGCCGGCGGCCGCTCAAGGCCCCCGCCCTGGACTAGCCCGCGGCGCTCGCGCGTTCGATCGAGGGCCATGAACTCGATCGGGCCATGGACCGCGCCGGTGGAGCCGGAGCAGCCACAGGCGCGCGCGCCCGTCGAGCGCGGCTTCGCCGCCGGTTTCGGCGCCGGCGTCCTCGCCTTCGCCATCGCCGCGCAGCTCGGGCTCGCGCTCCACCTCGACGTCCTCGCGATGCTCATGCCCGAGGACGTCGAGCTGCGCACGCTGTCGCGCCTCGCGATGTCGCCGCTCTGGCACTACGGCCTCCCGCTCGGCTTCACCGCCGCGCTCGTCGTCTTCTGGCGCCTGCGCATCCGCGCCGCCGCCGTCTGGGCGACCGTCGCCGCGGCCGCCGTCCTCGCGCTCGTCCTCACGTACCTCTGGACGCTCGCGGCGCTCGCCTAGTCGTCACGCGTCGTCGGACGACCGCCGGGTGGCGGCGAGCGCGGCGCCGGATCGCCCGGATCGCGCCCGGTGTCGGCGTCGGGGTCGAGCAGCTGCCCCGGGTCGGGCGGCGGCCGCTTCGGCGCCGGGAACGGTCCGGTGATCGCGAGGGTGACGCCACGACCCTGGACGTTGATGAACAGCGCGCGCCCGTCGGGCGAGAAGCAGATGCCGGTGAGCTCGCCGCCCGACAGGACGTTCTGCCCGAACGTCGTGACCGTGCCGTGCTCGTCGATCACGCGGATGCACTGCTCGTTGCTGCCGTCCTCGCAGGTGAAGACCTCGCCCCACGGCGCGACGGTGATGTTGTCGGCCATGTCGAGCACGTCGACGTCCTCGCTCTGCGCGAAGAGCGTGATCGTCCCGCCGTCGCCGTCGGGATCGAGCCGGAAGATCTGCCCGCGCTCGAGCGGTCCGCCCTCGGTGGCGGTGAAGTAGACCGAGCCGTCGTGGAACCAGCAGCCCTCGCCGCGCACGAACACGGCGGCGCCTCGCGCCTGCGCCGTCCGCCGCACGCTGTCATCCGCCGGCGTCGGGTCGTCGATGTCGACCCACGCGATCTCCCAGGTGTCGCCGGCCCGGTGGCCGCTGGCGGTGTCCATCGTATCGTGTCCGACGATGCGCAGCGCCTGGAGCTTCCCTTGCCACGGCGTGTCGCGCGACGCGGGCACGAAGCGGTAGAAGCAGCTGTCCGGCCGATCCTCGGTCAGGTACGCGACGAACGTCTCGGGATCGACGGCGGCCGCCTCGTGCTGCATGCGGCCGTAGCCGTCGATGCGCACCGCCGGCTGCGCGCTCTCCGCCGTCGTCGAGCACGCGTACACGTAGCCGTGATCGCGCAGCGCCACGGTCTCCTCGCAGGTCAGCCAGCCCCACGGCGACGGACCGCCGGAGCAGTTGTGCACCGTGCCGAACACGACGAGGTTCGAGCTCAGCACCTCGAACGTCTCCGCGTCCATCACGACGCGCGTGACGCCGGCGTTGCCGGCCTCGTCGTAGCGATTCGGCGGCGGCGTCTGCCCGTCGGCGACGGGACCGTACGACGCGGGGTCGCTGCTCGTGATCTCGTGGTTACGCATGAGCACGATCGTCCCGGAGCCGGCCGGACCCGCGAAGCACGCCATCCCGTCGGGCTTGGCGGGCGTCAGGTAGCCGTCGCTCATCAGGTCGCCTCGTCGCGAGATCACGCGACAGGAGAATCCGGGCGGCAGATCCATGATGCCGCCGGGATCGGGGACCAGCTCGCCGTATCGCGACACGGTGTCCGCGCGCGCCGTGCGGCGGCGCCACATGAACGCGAGCGGGATCGATGCCAGGGCCCCCTGCAAGAGCGTACGTCGCAGCATTGGCCCGAATACATAGACGCTTGTTATCAGCGTGTCAAAGGAGCGCAGGTGAGCGTCAATGCCACATAGGCAATCTCGCAGCGGGCATTCGCCGCCGACGGCGCGATCAGAGGCCCGGAAGCCGTCGGTACACGCGCCCGCCGCCCCGCTTCTTCGGCGCACACAGCTTGTAGCCCTTCATTGGCACTGTCATGCCGAGTGCACGATTGACGATCTGATAGTCAGCCAGAAAACCCTCGCTGGCCGATTCGTGGGGCAACACGAGCCCGAGGAACGCGGATGCGTGCTTGCCGCGCAGGTGGGCGTGGACCTGCGACGGCGGATACGGGTCCGTCACGAGCCCATCGCGCAGCCGCAGCCGCAGATCCCAGACCGAGCGCACCTCGACCATCGTCGCGTAGTCGTCGTACATGAGGTGGTCGTTCGCCTCGACGAACGGCGACCACGCGTCGAGCCTCTCCGGCGCCTCGGCGACGTCCTCGACCAGCCAGCGCCACTCGACGTGGAAGACGCCCGTGCGGGTCTGCTGCCGCGCGCCGACCGCGTTGGGCGCCCCGAACCGACGCCACGCCTCGCCGGCCAGCGCATCGTGCACGTGCCCCTGCGCGGCGACCGCGCCCGCCGTGTCGACCGTGCGCGAGCCGCAGCCGACCGACGCCGTGTCGCGCTCGATCGGCCTCCCGGTCACCGCCTCGACGAGCGCGCGGCTCGCCGGCTCGAGCACGCTCAGCTCGGCGGTGGCGTGCACGACCTCCTCGGCGATCGCGAGGAGCCCGCGGATGCGGGCCAGCGCCTTGGCGTAGCTCTTGGTCTTGAGCCCGAGCCCGCCGTACGGCGCGCAGTACACCGCGAGCGGTGGTGCGTCGTCGGGGACGTACACCACGCCCGCGGCTCCCGCTAGCGCGCGAGCGCCGCGAGGTCAGCGCCGCTGAAGAAGAACGCGATCTCCTGCGCGGCCGTCTCGGGCGCGTCGCTGCCGTGGACCGCGTTGCGCTCGATGTTGGTGCCGAACAGCTTGCGGATCGTGCCGGCGTCGGCCTTCTCCGGGTTGGTCGCGCCCATGATCTCGCGGTTCTTCAGGATGGCGTTCTCGCCCTCGAGCACCTGGACCACGACGGGGCCCTCGGTCATGAACTTGACGAGGTCGCCGTAGAACGGGCGGTCCTTGTGGACGGCGTAGAAGGCCTTGGCTTGCGCCTCGGTGAGACGGACCATGCGCGAGGCGATGACGCGCAGGCCGCCCTCCTCGAGCTTGGCGGTGACCCCGCCGATCGCGTTCTTCTTGACGGCGTCGGGCTTGATGATGCTGAAGGTGCGTTCGATGGCCATGTGACGTACTCCGACAGATTCGGTGGCTAGAGGATGGAGGCGAGGGTCTTACCCATTTCCGCGGGCGTTGGCGAGACCTTGATGCCGGCGGCCTGGAGCGCGGCGATCTTGTCGGCCGCCGCGCCCTTGCCGCCCGAGATGATGGCGCCGGCGTGACCCATGCGCTTGCCCGGGGGCGCCGTCTGGCCGCCGATGAAGGCGGCGACCGGCTTCTTCACGTTCTCCTTGATGAACGCGGCGGCGCGCTCCTCGGAGTCGCCGCCGATCTCGCCGATCATGAAGATCGAGCTCGTGCCCTCGTCCTCCTCGAACAGCGCGAGCGCGTCGATGAAGTCCATGCCCTTCACCGGGTCGCCGCCGATGCCGATCGCGGTCGACTGGCCGAGGCCGATCGTCGAGAGCTGGTGCACGATCTCGTAGGTGAGCGTGCCCGAGCGCGACACGACGCCGACGCCACCCGGCTTGTGGATGTAGCCGGGCATGATGCCGATCTTGCACTGCCCCGGCGTGATGACGCCCGGGCAGTTGGGGCCGACCGTCTGCACGTACGGGTAGTCGCGGTCGAGCACGTTCTTCACGCGCACCATGTCGCGCACCGGGATGCCCTCGGTGATCGTGATGATGAGCTCGATGCCGGCCGCGGCCGCCTCGAGGATCGCGTCGGCGGCGAACGGCGGCGGCACGAAGATGACCGACGTGTTCGCGCCCTGCTGCTGCACCGCCTCGTCGACGGTGTCGTACATCGGGATCTGCTCGAGGCCGGCGACCTTGGTGCCGCCCTTGCCGGGCGTGACGCCGGCGACGACGTTGGTGCCGTACTCGACGGCGCCCTTGGCGTGGAACGCGCCGGTCGAGCCCGACATGCCCTGGACGACGAGACGAGTACCGAATCCGACGAGGACGCTCACTTGGTGACTCCCTTCCCGACCGCGGCGGCCGCCGCCACAGCCTTCTGGGCGCCGTCGGCCATGTCGGCCGCGGCGACGATGTCGAGCCCGCTGTCGGCGAGCATCTTCTTGCCCAGCTCCACGTTCGTGCCCTCGAGGCGCACGACCAGCGGGACCTTGAGGCCGACCTCCTTCACCGCGGTGATGACGCCGGTCGCGATCGTGTCGCACCTCATGATGCCGCCGAAGATGTTGACGAAGATCGCCTTCACCGCCGGGTCGGTCGTGATGATCTTGAACGCCGCGGTCACCTTCTCGGCCGTGGCGCCGCCGCCGACGTCGAGGAAGTTCGCCGGCTGGCCGCCGTAGAACTTGATGATGTCCATCGTCGACATCGCGAGGCCGGCGCCGTTGACCATGCAGCCGATGTTGCCCTCGAGCGCGATGTACGAGAGGTCCCACTTCTTGGCCTCGGTCTCCTGCGCGTCCTCCTCGTTGGGATCGCGCCACTCGGCGAGCTCGGGGTGGCGGTAGAGCGCGTTGTCGTCGAAGTTGATCTTCGCGTCGAGCGCGAGCACCTTGCCGTCGGTGGTCTCGACGAGCGGGTTGATCTCGAGGAGCGAGCAGTCCATGTCCTCGTAGCAGCGCGTGAGCGCGCGGAGGAACTTGACCAGCTCGTTCGTCGCCGGGCCGGAGAGGCCGAGCTGCTTGCCGAGGCGGCGCGCCTGGTAGTCCTGCCAGCCGACCGCCGGGTTGATCTGCTCCTTCAGGATCTTCTCGGGGTGCGTCGCCGCGACCTCCTCGATGTCCATGCCGCCCTCGGCCGACGCCATCACGGTCACCCGCCCGACGGCGCGGTCGAGCAGCATGCCGAGGTAGTACTCCTTCTTGATCCCGAGCCCTTGCTCGATGAAGAGCCGCTGAACCTTCTTGCCCTCGGGGCCGGTCTGCGGCGTCACGAGCTGCATGCCGAAGATCTTCTTCACCGCCTCCTCGGCGTCCTTGGTCGTCTTGGCGACCTTCACGCCGCCGCCCTTGCCGCGGCCGCCGGCGTGGATCTGCGCCTTCACGACGACGACTTCGCCCCCGGATTCCTTCTGCACGCGCGGGATCGCCGCGAGCGCGTCCTCCACCGACAGCGCCGGGATGCCGAAGGGCACCGGGACGCCGTACTTCCGGAACAGCTCCTTGCCTTGGTACTCGTGGATCTTCATCGCGCTCCTCTATTGCGGTCGCGGGGACGAGAGAGCGCCGGGTTTACCACGGCCTGGCACGCTCCAAGCAACCGTAGAGGCTCATGAGCGCGCGTCGGATCGCCAGCGTCCTCTCCTTCGTCGGCCTCGTCGCCATGCCCGGATGCCAGGGGCGGCCCGCCCAGGGCGCGGGCCCGCGCGTCGAGGGGCGTCCCGTCGAGACCCAGCCGCCGAACGCTCCCTATCAGAAGCCCGCTTTCGACGGACAGACGCGGGCACCGTACCAGACGGAGAACGTCGCGTTCACGACCGAGGTGATGGCGAGCGGCCTCTCGCACCCGTGGGGGCTCGCCTTCCTCCCCGACGGCAAGATGCTCGTGACCGAGAAGCCGGGTCGCCTGCGGATCGTCGCGACGAACGGCACGGTGTCGGCGCCGATCGCGGGCGTGCCCGAGGTCGACGCGCGCGGCCAGGGCGGCCTGCTCGACGTCGCGCTCGATCCCGGCTTCGCCGACAACCAGCTCGTCTGGTTCACGTACGCCGAGCGTGAGGGTGACAGAAACGGCACAGTGCTCGCCCGCGCCACACTGGTGCGCGAGGAGGAGGGCCGCCCGGCGCGGCTCGACGACGTGAAGGTCATCTGGCGCCAGCGTCCCAAGCTCGACTCGACCATGCACTTCGGCAGCCGGATCCTGTTCGACCCGAAGGGCAAGGTCTTCGTCACGCTCGGCGAGCGCTCGATCGACGCGGGCCGCCACCAGGCGCAGAAGCTCGACGCCGCGCTCGGCAAGATCATCCGCATCAACCGCGACGGCTCGATGCCACAGGACAACCCCTTCGTGCAGCTCCATGGCGCGCTGCCCGAGATCTGGTCGTACGGTCACCGCAACATCCAGGCGGCGGCGTGGCACCCGGACACCGGCGCACTCTGGGTGATCGATCACGGCGCGCGCGGCGGCGACGAGGTGAACATCGTCGAGCGCGGCAAGAACTACGGCTGGCCGGTCATCAGCTACGGCATCGAGTACGCGGGCGACAAGATCGAAGAGGGCATCACGCAGAAGGAGGGCATGGAGCAGCCGATCTACTACTGGGATCCCGTCATCGCGCCGTCGGGCGCCGTGTTCTACACCGGCGACGCGTTCCCGAAGTGGCGCGGCAACCTGTTCGTCGGCGGCCTCGCCGGCAAGCACGTCGCGCGCCTGGTCGTCGAGGACGACCGCGTCGTGGGCGAGGAGCGCCTCCTCGCCGGCCGCGCCCGCATCCGCGACGTCCGCCAGGGGCCCGACGGCTTCCTCTACGTCCTCACCGACGAGGACAACGGCCAGCTGATCCGCCTCGTCCCGGCGAGCCCCCGTTCGTCCTGAGCGAGGGCCCCGTTCGTCCTGAGCGAGGCCGAGCGCAGCGAGGCCGAGTCGAAGGACGCATCGGCTAGCGGCGGGCGCCGGGGCGGTGGTAGAGCCAGCTCGCGGCGAAGAGCGTGACGCCGAGGACGAGGAACGAGGCGACCCGGTAGATCTGCTGCACGCGGGCGAGGTCGACGAGGAGGAGCTTGGCGACGGTGACGCCGAAGAGGAGGAGCGCGAAGACGCGCAGCGTCGGGGCGCGCAGGCGGAAGCCGAGGGCGAGGGCAGCGGCGGCGAAGCCGCTCCACGCGCACGAGAGCGCCATCTGGCCGAGCCAGCCGGCGCGCAGCGGGTCCTCGACGCCGAGGCGCGCGTGCTGCCAGGCCTCGCTCGAGACGACGACGAGCATGCCGCCGAGGACGAGCGCGGGCAGCGCGTCGATGATCCAGCGGCGTGCGTCGTCGATGGACGGATCGTCGGTGGCGGGCAGGCGCCGCCCCGCGGCACGCACGCCGAGGAGCGCGGCGGCGGTCGCGGCGAGCAGGACGAAGCGCGGGTTGGCGAACACGAGGCCCACGGGTGGCACGCACGCGACCGCCATGGCGAGGAAC
>JAIOII010001665.1 GCA_019912685.1 Kofleriaceae bacterium | reverse complement strand
CCCGGCGGCCACGGCGTGCGCGGCGCTGGTGATGGACCCGCGCAACGCCGCGTTCCTCGCGACCTTGCTCGTGCGTCCGCCCGGCCGCTGGTCGGCGGTCGCCGAGCTGTGCGCGACCAGCGGATGCGCGCCGCCCGCGATGTTACCGCGCGGACCGCTGTTCGTTACGTGGCTGGATCATCCGTACCTCGATCCGAGCGTCTGCGCGGTCGTCTTCCTCGCGCTCCGCGACGGATGGAGCACGTCGCTCTTGTGCGCACGCACGCGCTGGTGACACCTTCGAAGCTCGGGCATGCGCCTCCTCGTCCAGCATCGCAGCCACTACGCGTATCCCCGACCCGCCGCGCTCGGTCCCCACCTGGTGCGGCTGCGGCCGGCCAATCACACGCGCGCGCGCATCGAGAGCTATCGCCTCGCGATCGCCGGCGAGCACCGGCTGCACTGGCAGCAGGATCCCCACGGCAACCACGTCGCGCGCCTGACGTTCCAGGTCGGCCAGCGCGTGCCCGCGTTCGAGCTCCTCGTCGAGCTCGCGCTCGACATCCGGCCGGTCAACCCGTTCGACTTCCTCGTCGATCCGCGCTGCCGCGAGCTCCCGTTCACCTATCCCGACGGCCTCGATCACGAGCTCGCTCCGTTCCGCACGCTCGACGACCCGGCGTACGCCACCGGCGCCCGCGTGCGCGCGCTGCTCGAGGCGGTGCCGACGCACGGCAACATCGTCGACGCGATCGTCGCGCTCAACCAGCGGGTCGCCGCCGACGTCCGCTACGTCATCCGCGAGGAGGCGGGCGTGTGGACGCCGGAGGAGACGCTCGCAGAGGGGCGCGGCAGCTGCCGCGACTCGGCGGTCTTGCTCGTCGCCGCGCTCCGCGGCCGCGGCCTCGCCGCGCGCTTCGTGTCGGGCTACCTCATCCAGCTCGCCGACGAGGGCATGATCCCGGGCGAGCCGAAGGGCGTGAGCAAGGACGTCGTCGACCTCCACGCGTGGGCCGAGGTGTTCCTGCCCGGCGCCGGGTGGATCGGGCTCGACGGCACGTCGGGCCTGCTCACCGGTGAAGGGCACGTGCCGCTCTGCGCGACGGCGTCGCCGGCGCTGGCGGCCCCGGTCGAGGGCACGAGCGACGTCGCCGCCGAGCGCGTCGAGTTCTCGACGTCGGTCCTGCGCCTCGGGCACGAGACGCGGCCGACCGCACCGTACACCGAGGAGGTGTGGACCGCGCTGCTCGACGGCGGCGACCGCGCCGACGTCGCCCTCCAGGCCGCGAAGCTCACGCTCACGAGCGGCGGCGAGCCGACGTTCACGTCGCGTGACGAGCCCGAGGCGCCCGAGTGGAACGGCGACGCGCTCGGCCCGTCGAAGTGGCAGAAGGGGCACGCGCTCGCGGCCGCGCTGCGCGACCGGCTCGCGCCCGGCGGCGTGATCGTCGAGCGCATGGGGAAGCAGTATCCGGGTGAGCCCTTGCCGCGCTGGTCGCTCGACATCGTCGCGCGCCGCGACGGGGGCGCCGTGTGGCACCCGCGCGAGCTCGCCACGCGCGCGACCGGCGACGACGCGCAGCGCCTCGCCGAGGCG
>JAIOII010001664.1 GCA_019912685.1 Kofleriaceae bacterium | reverse complement strand
TCGACGCAGAGGACGCGGGCGCCGCGCTCCGCCAGGTAGCGGGCGGCCGCCGCGCCGCTCGTGCCCGCGCCGACGATGGCGACATCGACGGAGCGAGGCCACGACGACGACATACCGTCCCTCCATGCGGATCGCGTGCCGACGCGCGGCGCGGCGCCGAGCGGGCGAGGTCGGCTAGACCGCGAGGACGCGGGCCATCCCGCGGCTCCATGCGGAGAAGCGGCGGCGCTCACTGTGCGGGTAGAGCGCACTGAGCACGTGAGCCCCGACCACCTGTGCGGCGACGCGCGCGAGCCCGGGCACGAGGCCGGGGCGGCGGCGCAGGGCGCGCGCCTTGGGTGGGAGCGCGCCGAGCGTGAGCCGCGGCATCGTCTGGTCGAGCCCGGCGCGCGCGAACGCCTCGTCGAGGACGCCGTCCGACATCAGGTCGTCGAGCTGCGCCGGAGCCATCGTCTGGTTCCAGCGGCGGAAGGCGTCGTACGCGGCGAAGAGCCCGCCCCAGCGGCGGTGCCACGCGACCTCGTAGTCGCGCAACGTGCCGCCGCGCGCGAGCGTGTCGGCCAGGAGCCGGGCGGCGAGGATGCCGGCGCCGATGCCCGAGCCGTGCGCGGGGAACACCTGGCACGCGGCGTCGCCGACGAGCGCGACGTTGGCGCGCGCGAGGCGGTCGTACGGGCGGCGGAGCGGGATGGCGCCCTGACCGCCGAAGACGCGCGCGCCGATCCACGGCTGATCGCGGACGAGCTTGTCGAGGATCGCCTTGCCCGACGGGAAGCCGAGCGCCGGGATCGAGCCGGTGAGGACGCTGACCGTGCGGCCGCCGTCGTGGAGGCGCACGTTGAGGATGGAGAAGCCGCCGGCGACGCCGAGGCGGGCGTAGATCTCGCCGGGCGGGATGCCGGCGGCGGCGAACCACGCGCGCGCGGCGTCGAGGTCGCGCACCTCGAACACCGCCTGCGCCGCGGCGCACAGGTGCTCGGTGCCGACGAGCGGCTGGTCGAGCAGGCGGGCGCCGGCGAGCCCGGAGGCGTCGACGATCCAGCGCGCGCGCACGCGGCCCGCGTCGGTGACGAGGTGGTCACCGTCGCGCCCGAGCACGCTGGTCTCGCCGACGAGCGTGGCGCCGGCGGCGAGCGCTTGCTCCTGGAGCAGCGCGACGAGCGCGCGCATGTCGGCGTCGATCACGTCGTGCGTGCGCACGACGACGCGCCCGGCGTCGCTCACGAGGTGGACCGGATGTGGCTCGCCGAAGCGCGCGCTGCGCGGCAGCTCGATCTCGGCCTCGGCGAGCGCGGCGCGCGTGATGCCGTTGATCCAGCGCGCGCCCGCCTCCCCGAGCGCCCTCCGCTCGACGCACAGCACCTTCGCCCCGCGCTCCGCGAAGTACCTCGCCGCCGCAGCGCCGCTCGTACCGGCGCCGACGATCGCGACATCCACCGCGTCAGGAACTGCTGCCATCTCGCCTGGGTATCACGGAACCCGCCCGGTCGGACCAATATGGTGCCAGGCACGTGCACGATTGGCTTAGCCAATTGGTTCAGCCAATCTGTGCGGTGCCTGGCACCGTCAGGCGCGGGCTGGCACCGTCAGGCGCGGGCAGGCACCGTCAGGCGCGGGCACCGTCAGGCGCGGGCGAGGACGATGCGGAAGTCGCCGGTGAAGCCGCCGCCCGCGCGCGCGACGAGCGGGATGATGCGCGCCGGGTCGTCGGAGCCGCAGGTCGTGCACGAGTCGTTCGGCGGCAGGTACGGATCGCCGGCGAAGTAGAGCTGGGTCGTGAGCGTGCGGTAGCCGGGGTGCGAGACGATGAAGTGGATGTGCGCGGGGCGCCAGCCGGGGCCGTTGCGGTAGTTGCCCGGCCTGATCGTGTCCACCGCCCACGTGCCGTCGGCGGCGGCGTCGAGCTGGCCGCGCAGGCGGAACGGCTCGCCCGCGTTCGGCTCGTGGTACGCGCCGGTCGCGTCGGCCTGCCACACGTCGAGCGCCGCGCCGGCGAGCGGCGTCGCGCAGTCGTCGGCGTGGACGATGCCCGCGAGCGCGATGCGATCGCCGGGCTCGGTCGCCGACGCGATCATCATGCGCGACGGCGCGCCCTCGCGGTGGAACGGCCCGAGCACGTCGTTCGTCGTCGCCCGGCAGATCGCGCCGTCGGGCAGGACGAGCGCGTCGGGGTCGACGCCGGCGTCGACGAGCGCGCCGCCGTCGTCGCCGCCACCGCCGCACGACGACAGCAGCACGAGCCCCGACGAGGTACCGAGCCAGCGAAGAGCGTCCCGACGTTTCATGCGCGCAGCATGACGCGTCGGGTGGCCCGCAGAAAAGCGATACTTTCTGGCTCCACCGTCAAGGAAACCTGAACCTCGCCTCAGTCAAAGATCTCCCACCAGCTCCGCCGGCGGCCGCCCCGGTCGCGGCGGTCGTCGTCGTCGTCGTCGTCGCGGTGGCGCCGCCGGTCGTCGCGCCGCCGATCGTCGCTGTCGTCGCTGACGTCGTCACCGGCGCGGCCGCCGCGCTCGTCGCGCGCGTACGCGATCAGCTTCTCGAGCTCGCCGCGGTCGAGCCAGATGCCGCGGCATCGCTCGCAGCGGTCGATGGTGACGCCGTCGCGGTCGAGCTCGGTCAGGGTCGCGGTCTCACAACGTGGACATTGCATGGAGGCCTCCTGGTGGAGCCCACACGCTGGGTCCTCGGGACCCTGCCGTCGAGTCGAAACATCCGATGGGACGATTAGAGAATCCCGACATGTCGCTATTTTCTAACTGTTCCGATCGAACTAATTCATCGACCCCCGCGCGCGGCTGGACTACACGCGGTCCATGGACCTCGACGATCTCTTCGAGCGCCGTGGCCGGCGCCGCAGCCGCCCGCGCGGCGGGTGGCGCCGCGAGCACCGCCACGTGTTCTCGTGGCTGTTCCTCGGCGGCGGCGTCGTGCTCCTCGGCCTCGCGCTGATCGCGCTCCTGTCGTCGTTCGGCGTCTGGGGCCACCTCGCGGACGCCTACTTCGCGATCTCGCGGTCGATCCTGCCCACGACCTGGCACGACGAGTGGCTCGCCCTGCCGGACCTCGCGCACGTCGCGCTCGTTCTCGGCGCCCTCTTCCTCGCCGCCGGCGCCGCCGGCGAGATCCTCGATTAGGCCCGGCCCATGGAGTGGGTCTACGCCGGCTTCATCGCCTTCATCCTGGCGCTCCTGGTCCTCGACCTCGGCGTCTTCCACCGCACCGCGCACGTCGTGAAGGTGCGCGAGGCGCTGCGCTGGTCCGCCGTCTGGATCAGCCTCGGCCTCGCCTTCTCGGGCTTCATCTACGTCGGCTACGAGCACCACTGGCTCGGCATGGGGCTGACGCGCGACACGATGTCGACGCCCGTCGTCGCTGCCGACGGCACGACGATCTACAACGACGGCGGCTCGGCGCTGGTGAAGTACCTGACCGGCTTCATCGTCGAGAAGTCGCTCGCCGTCGACAACATCTTCGTCATCGCGATGATCTTCGGCTTCTTCGCGGTCCCGCCGGTCTACCAGCACCGCGTCCTCTTCTGGGGCATCCTCGGCGCGCTGCTCATGCGCGGCGCGATGATCGGCATCGGCGCCGCCCTCATCGCCCGCTTCACGTGGATCCTCTACGTCTTCGGCGGCTTCCTCATCCTCACCGGCGTGAAGATGCTGCTCATGCGCGACGCGGAGCCGGATCTGAACGAGAACCGGCTCATCAAGCTGGTCCGCCGCGTGCTGCCGATGACCGACCAGTATCAGGAGGGCCGCTTCTTCGTGCGCGCCGCCCGCACCGGCCGCCTCCTCGCCACGCCGCTCTTCCTCGCGCTCATGCTCGTCGAGGTGACCGACCTCATCTTCGCCGTCGACTCCATCCCCGCGATCTTCGCGATCACGACCGACCCGTTCCTCGTGTTCACCAGCAACATCTTCGCCATCCTCGGCCTGCGCAGCCTCTACTTCGCGCTCGCCGGGATCATCGAGTCGTTCAAGTACCTGAAGGTCGCGCTCTCGTTCGTGCTCGTCGTGATCGGCGTGAAGATGCTGACCCACAGCTGGTTGAAGGCCTGGCTCGGCGACAGCTTCAACTTCTACGTGCTCGGCGTCGTCGCCGCGATCCTCGGCGCCGGCGTGGTCGCGTCGCTCATCGCGAGGCGAACACATCCTCCCGCGCCGCTCGCCTGATCGCCAGCACCGCCGGGTGCACCAGGCGACGCTCGAGCGAGATCGCGTAGTAGCGCTCCTTGATCGACGCGGCGCGGCCGATGTCGGTCAGCCCGAACCGCGTACACACGGTCTCCGCCACGACGGTCGGGACGAAGACGCCGCCCATGCCGTCGGCCGCGAACTCCTTGAGCAGCGCGCTGTCCTCCGCCTGCGCGACGACGCGCGGCCGCACGCCGATCGTCGTGAACCACGCGTCGAGGTGACGCCGCAGGATCCCGCCCTCGAGCGGCAGGAGGAGCGGGGCGCCGTCGAGCGACGCCGGGAAGTCGCGCCGCAGCTCGCGCGCGAGCTTCGGCGGGCCGACCAGCGTGATGTCGGACGTGCCCAGGACGTGGTTGTAGGCCTTCACCGCGGCGTCCTCGGGCACCGGCGTGTCGGCGATGACGAGATCGAGCTCGTGGCGCGCGAGATCGGCCAGCAGCCCCTCGAGCCGATCCTCGCGGCACTCGAGCTCGATGTCGCCCGGGCTGAACGCCGGCTCGAGCAACGTGCGCACGAGCAGCTTGGGCACCACGTCCGAGATGCCGACGACGAGTCGCGCGGGCCGCTGGACCAGCCGGCCGCGCAGCACGTCCTGCATCTCCTGCCCGAGCCCGAAGATCTGCTCGGCGTAGCGGAACGCGACCCGCCCCATCTCCGTCAGCTCGAGCCGGCGCCCGCGCTTCTCGAACAGGTCGAGCCCGAGCGACTCCTCCAGCTTGCGGATCTGCCCGCTCAGCGTCGGGTGCGAGAGGCGCAAGAGCTTGCCGGCGGGGGCGAGCCCGCCTTCCCGCGCGACGACCCAGAAGTAGAGGAGGTGATGGTAGTTGAGCCATTCCATCGGCTCGCGCACCGTAGCGCGCCGCGCGCCGCGCGCTTCGAGATTCTCGAAGCGACGCGTCCGAACTATCTGGCTGTCGCGTCGAACCGGACGATCCATCGTGTCCGAGCCGCCGTCCGCGGCAGGAGGCCACATGAAGCTCCACGTTCGGTTCCGTAACCTCGAGGCGTCGCCCGAGCTCCAACGCCAGGTCGTGCGCCGGATCCACTTCGCCCTCGCTCGCCTCGCTCACGCCGTCCAGCGGGTCACCGTCACGCTCGGCGACGTGAACGGTCCCCGCGGCGGCATCGACAAGGCCTGTCAGGTCCGCGTCGAGGGGCCGCGACTCGGCGTCATCGTGATCCAGGCCGCCGCGGCCGACCCGGTCGCGGCGCTCGACGAGGCGGTCGGTCGCGCCGCTCGCACCACCGCCCGCACGCTCCATCGCCGCCGCCTCCGCGAGCACGTCAGCTCAGGCCCGACATCGACGGCGGCGAACACCGACCCATTCTGAGATCACGCGCCGGTCACCTGCGACCGCGCCACAGGAGAAAGCCATGTCCGAGCTCATCGCGATCGTCTATCCCAACCAGCACCGCGCGCAGGACGTGCTCGACGCCGTCCAGCGCCTCGAGCATGCACACCTGGTCGATCTCCAGGACGCCTGCGTGGTCACGAAGGACGCCGACGAGAAGGTGCGCCTGCACCAGAGCGTCAACCTGGTCGCGCGGGGTGCGCTCGGCGGCATGTTCTGGGGCACGTTGATCGGCCTCGTCCTGCTCAACCCCATCGTCGGGATCGCCACCGGCGCGGTCGCCGGTGCCGCGACCGGCGCCGTCGTCTACCACGGCATCTCCGATCGTTTCATGCGCGAGCTCGCGGAGCACATGAGCCGCGAGAGCTCGGCCATCTTCCTGCTGGTGCGCCGCGCGCCCGTCGACAAGGTCACGCGCGAGCTCGCGGCGTACGGAGGGCGGCTCCTGCACACCTCCCTCTCCAGCATGGACGAGGAGCAGCTACGGGTGGCGCTGTCGGGCGCCCCGACCGCGATCACCGAGCTCCCGCCCGCCGCCGACGCGGTGTCCCTGCCGGCGCTGCGGACCGGAGCTCATCGCCACTCGCACACGTAGGCGCGCTCGAGCGAGCACGGGACGTCGTTCCACCGTCCCGCGTGCGGCGCCGGATCGAAGCGCGCGAGCAGGACCGCGCAGTCCTCGCCCTCGTCGCCCTCGTCGTTCGGCTCGCCGTCGAGCCACGCCGTGTACGCGACCGGCTCGAAGGCCAGCGTGCGCCACTCGCCCTCCTCGTCCCAGTCCTGGATGCCCAGCCAGATCCGTCCGCCCTCCGGCCGCGCCGCCACGTGGTCCTGGAGCAGCTTGTTCTCCGCGTCGCCGTCGATCACCGCGACGGTCGCGCCCGGCGCGTCGTCGGCGCAGTCGCGCGCCGCGGTGGCGAGGTCCGCGCGCACGCCGCTCCACCGGTAACGCGACGGCGAGCCGTCCAGCTGCTCGTACCCCGCGGGCACGACCGGCGCGTCGGTCGCCGGCGGCGCGTCGATCGCCATCGCCGCATCCGGCGCCGGCATCACCCCGAGATCGGGGACGTCGCCCGACGGCTCGAACGCGCACGCGCCCAGCGGGACGCACGCCGCGACCAGGTACAGCGCGCGCGCGTTCACGGGCAGCTCGGCGCCGGCACGGTCGGACACGTCAGCCGCGTGGCGGAAGCGCCCGGACGCGTCGTGAAGACGTGGATGTCGTGCGCCTCGAAGACCGTGACGTAGAGCTCGGCGAAGCCGAACGGCCACGGGCGGTCGTAGCGGATCGCGACGCTGCCGACGGTCGAGTACGTCACGCCGGGCGGCCGCACGGTCTGCGTGGTGCCCTCGCCGTACGCGGCGTTGATGTCGAAGATGACGTCGGCCTCGTACGTCCAGCCGCGACGGAACGGGCTGGCCGGACGCAAGATCCACGCGCGGCCCGACTCGTCACCGCCGACGACGATCCAGGGACGCATCACGCCCTCGAACAGCCGGTGCGGCCAGAACACCTGCGCGCGTCCCGGCGCGAGCCGGCCGGGCGCTCCGGCGCCGGGCATCGTCGGGTTCGAGCGGATGTCGTCGAGCAGCACGTGCGTCGTCCACGGCGAGGTGAAGATCGCACTGTCAGCAGGCTGCTCGAGCGCGAACACGCGCCCGGGCACGGGGCTCGAGGTCTGCGGCGTGCAGCCGTCGGGCTGGTGGTTGCTGGCGAGGATGTCGACACGACCGTCGCCGTCGAGATCGGCGACCTGCACGTCGAACGGGAGCCCCTGGTCGTTGCTCAGGACGGCGACGCGGGGAAGGCGCGACGCGAGCACGTCGACGTCGGCCCACGTCCCGCCCGCCGGCGCGCCGTACAGCGCGATGGTCCCGCCGCTGAAGAAGTGGGTGGCGACGATCTCGGGCACGCCGTCGCGCTCGAAGTCGAACATGTCGAGGTGGATGTCGGGGCCCATGAACCCGGCGGCGGGGCCGCCCCACAGCACGACCTCGCGCCACGGCGTGGCCGGATCGAGCGCGTCGCCCGGGTTCTCGAAGTAGACGAGCTCGGCGAACGGCGGGTAGAAGAACGGTCCGACGCGGAAGCCGCTGCGCGCGGAGACGAGGTCGGCCCGGCCGTCGCCGGTCATGTCGGCGAACAGCACGCGGTGGTAGAAGCGCGGCCGGTTCGTGGGGTCGAACGGGTTCGTGAAGCCGCCCGGCGCCTGCGTGCTCTGGTGGATGACGTACTCGGCGCCGGTCGCGACGTCGACGGCGGTGAGCCGACCCGGCGCCGCCGCCGGGTGGAAGCCTTGCGGCACGACGACGGCCTCGAACGGGAACACGCCGCGCGGCGCGCGCACGGCCTCGTTGGGCCAGACCGTGCGCCCCGGCGCGCTCTCGTCGGTGTCGCGGTCGGTGAGCTCCTCGAGATCGGCCGCGTCGAACGTCGCGGGGTCGACGCTCGCCAGGTGCGGGATGCGAGCGACGCGATCGCGCGCGTACGTGATGAACGGCGGCCCCGGCTGCGTGTTCCGGTACGCGTTGAAGAAGCTCGAGATCGTCAGGCCCTCTCCATCGCCGTAGCGATCGACGTGCAGGAACGCAGGTCGCCACGGCAGCTCGAGCACGCCGCGCTCCCAGAGCGGCGGACAGGTCGCGGGGCTGGCGTGGGACGTCGTCGTGGTCGCGAGCAGGGCCGCGACGGGCAGCACGCAGAGCAAGCGGGTCGTCATGGAGGCCTCCGGGTTTTTCTCGGTCGGGTGGCCTGTACGACATCTCCGCACAGAGTAGCAAGTGGAAAGTTCTACTTTTGATATAGTCCGCTGCATGTCTCGACGCCTCGGGGTCGCGTTGCTCCTCGCCTCCGCATGCGGCGACGGCGGCGGCGTCACCCCCGACGCCGCCGTGTCACCGGCATCGACTGCGCACTGCACGTACGCCCCGTTGCCGCCGACCGCACGGGCCGGCGGCGTCGTCACCGAGGGCGCGCTCCTCGCCGGCGTCGCGGAGGCGCCGCTCCCCCTGCCGCTGTCGTCGGCGCTCGGGGGCAACACGTCGCGCTGCATCGGACTCGACGATCAGGGGCGCGTCGACGGGCGCCGCACGCTCTTCTCCGACGGCTTCAACGCGTCGGTCGGGATCGAGACCATCCCGCACATGAAGGCGCTCGCGCTCACGGCGGGCGACGAGACCGTCGTGCTCCTGCAGAGCGACACGATCTTCGGCAACGACGCGATCACGTTCGCCGTCGAGGCGCGCCTGGGGCCGGACTTCGCCGGCAAGGTTGTCTGGGCGTCGACGCACACGCACACCGCGCCCGAGCAGTACTCGTCGGACCTCAAGCTGCAGGTCGGCGGCGGCGAGCTGCGGCAGCGCAACTTCGACGCGATGGTCGACGGGCTCGTGAGCGTCGCGCAGCAAGCGCTGGCGGCGCGCGCGCCGGCGAAGCTCGGCCTCGCGGCGACGACGGCGTTCGATCCCGACGACGCGGTCAGCTACGACCGGCGCGAGGAGAACGACGACCTCTTCGGCGGGCAGCCGCGCAAGGACACCTACCTCGGCATGATCCGCGTCGACACCGCGGCCGGCGAGCCGCTCGCGATCCTGCCGGTGCTCGGCAACCACGCCGCGATCCTGTCCGACTCGGTCGGCGTGTTCTCGACGGACATCGCCGGCATGTACGAGACCCTCATCGAGGAAGAGTTCGACCGGCCGGTGATGGCGATGTTCCTCCAGGGCGCCGGCGGCGACGTCCTGCCGTCGAGCGACCGCCACCTGGCGATCCCCGACGGGCGACCCGACAACGACTTCGCGCGCTCGGAGGAGAACGCGCGGCGCGCGCTGCCCGCGTTCATGGCGTTGTGGAGCGAGGCGGGCACGGCGATGCGCACGACCCTGGCCATGGAGCTGGTCACGCGCTCGGTGGCGCTCGGCCCCGACTGGGAGCGCTTCCGCGTGCGCGACGGCACGCTCGCGTACGCGCCGTTCGATCCCGAGCGCCAGCCCGATCGCGAGATCTTCGCGGCCGACGGCACGGTGCGCTCGCCGATCGACGAGTTCAACGCGCCGGCCGGCGCCGGGCTCTGCGGCGATCCGGCGGACGACACGTTCCTCAACATGCGCATGCCCGGCGTCGACGGGCTCGCGCCGTACCACTCGTGCGCGATGCTGCCCGGCATCCTGCCGGTGCTGTCGGCGTTCATCCGCGCCGACTTCGAGGAGGCGCCCCTGTGCGCCTCGACGCGCACCACCGTGTCGGCGCTGCGCCTGGGCGACTGGATGGTCGCGTTCGCGCCCGGCGAGCCGCTCGTCTTGTGGGCGGAGACCCTGCGCGCGCGCTCGCCGGCGCCGCCGGAGCAGACGATCGTCGTCGGCTACGCGCAGGGTCACGTCGGCTACCTGCTCACCGCCGACGACTGGCTGCGCGGCGGCTTCGAGCCGACGATCAACCTCTGGGGACCGCTCGAGGGCGAGCTCATCCTCGAGCGGCTCACCGAGCTGATGGCGATCGCGTGGACCGACGAGCGCGAGGACGCGGCCGCGGGCGGCGCCGATCGCGTCGTGCCCGCGCGCAGGGACGACGCCGAGGTGCCGCCGCCCGACGCCGCAC
>JAIOII010001663.1 GCA_019912685.1 Kofleriaceae bacterium | reverse complement strand
CTGCACCGGATCGAAGCGCAGGAGCGACTTGCAGAGCGCGACGAGATCCGCCGGCGCGTCGGGCGCGAGCGACTCGGGCGGCGGCGGCTCGCGCTGCTGCTTGTCGAGCAGGATCTTCATGAGCGGCCCGTCGAACGGCGTCTGGCCGGTCAGCGCCTCGTAGAGCATCACGCCGACCGCGTACCAGTCGGCCGCGGGCCCGGGCGTCTGCCCGGCCGCCTGCTCGGGCGCCATGTACATCGGCGTGCCGACGATCGACTCGCCCGACCACGTGTCGCCGCGCTCGGCGTCGGCGAGGAGCCCGAAGTCGAGGATGACGACGCGCCCGTCGGGCGTGACGAGGACGTTCGACGGCTTCACGTCGCGGTGGACCTTGCCGGCCGCGTGCAGGCGCAGGAGCCCGTGCCCGAGGTCGGCGAGCGCGGCGCGCAGCCGCCGCTCGTCGCCGGCGGTCCACGCGAGGAAGTCGACGCCCCGCACCATCTCCATGGTGAAGAAGAGGTGGCCGTCCTCCTCGATCAGCTCGCCGAACGAGACCAGGTTGGGATGATCGATGTCCTGGAGCGCGCGGAACTCGTTCTTGAAGCGCCCGATCGCGTGCGGCAGGAGGTGGCGTAGCGTCTTGAGCGCCACCTGCGCCCCGGTCTCGCGGTCGACCGCTTCATACACGTCACCGGTGGCGCCGCTACCGATGCAGCGCACGATGCGAAAGCGCCGAGGCTGGAAGGTGGCCGCGTCCACGCCTGCCGCCGAGCATCGCACGGTCGCGGCCGCGGGCGGGCGCGCTATCATCAGGCGTCATGCTCGGCGGCCCGCATACACATCGCGACACCCTCGCCTTCGCGCTGACGATCCTCGGCGCGTCGTTCTGGGCGCTCTTCCCGGCGGCGATGCTCCTGCGCGACAACGGCGTCGGGCCGGAGCTCGGGTTCCCGGCGGTCATGGTGACCGGCGCGCTGCTCGGCAGCTGGGCCGGCGCGAGCCTCTGGCGGCACGTCGCGTGGCCCACCCCGCTGGTCGCCGCCGGGCTGGTGGCAGCGACCTTCATCGTCGTGCGTCAGGAGTACCGAGGCCAGGGGATCGGGCCGCTGCATTTCACCTGCGTGGCGAGCGCGGTCGCCGGCGCCGCGCTCGGCGCGCGCATCGGCTGGAGAACGCGCGTGCCGCAGCGCGCGCTCGCGATGGCGTTCATCGCGCTCGCCGGACCGGCGACGGTCCTGCTCGCGATCGCGGTGGTCGCCGTGCTCGGCTACGAGGGCAACGAAGGCGTGCTCGGCTGGAGCGTCCTCCTGTCGATCATCCCGGCCGCGTCCATCGCGGCGCGGCTCGGTGGTCCGACGCCACCCGAGCGGTTCGCGCTGTGCCTGTTCGGCATGCTGTCGCTCGCGGTGGCCGCGGCCCTCCACCGCCAGCCCGAGTACGGGCTGGCGAAGGGCATCCTGATGGGCCTCTTCTTCGCCGGGATCCAGACGCTCGTCGCGACCATCCCCGTGCGTCGCCACTTCCTGCGGCGGCCGGTGCGAGACGAGCTTCCGCCGGCGCAGGTCGTCGAGCGATGAGCGAGCGCGCGCACACGCACCGCGACACGCTCGCGCTGGTGCTCGTCATGGGCGGCATGACGTCGTGGGCGGTGTTCCCGGCGATCGCGCTCCTGCGCGACAGCGCCGCGGACGACCGCTCGGTGCTGGCCGCGGCGCTCGTCGTGGGCTGTCTGCTCGGCGCGTGGGTCGCGACCTCGGTGTTCCGCGCGGTGGCGACCGCGACGGTCGTCGTCGCCGGCGCGCTCACCGCGGCCGTCGTGTTCGGCGTGGTCGGGTACATCGCGACGCGCCAGATGATCGACCTCGGCGCGCTCGAGGCGTCGGCGGTGCTGCTCTCGGCGGTGGCCGCGGCCGCCGGCGCGCAGCTCCGTCACGTCGGCGAGCCGCGGCGCGGGCTGGCGACGGCCGCGATCGTGCTGGCGGCGATGGG
>JAIOII010001662.1 GCA_019912685.1 Kofleriaceae bacterium | reverse complement strand
CACCGGATCCCCCGCCAGGGCGGTGACCTCGATCGCCGCGGGCCGTGGCGCGCCGAGATCACACTCCACCGTCTCGCCCGGATCGAGCCCGATCGTCTGCTCCTCTTCGCCGATCGCGATCCGGCGCGCCACCACCTCCGTGGCGGCGCTGGAAGCCAGCCAGAGATGGGACGACCCGGCGACCAGCAGGCCGGGACGGGCGGTGAGCGCCGCGCCGACGATCGCAACCGTCCGGACCGGCGCGGTGACCGCCGCGACGACAACCGCGGCGACAACCGCAGCGATCGCGGTCCGCGCCGCGATCGTGACGATCGTCCCGCCGAGGCGCCCAAGGGCTTCGGCGTCTCCGGCTTCGTGAACAACCCGTTCGCCAAGCTCGGGGATCTGAAGGACAAGAACTGACCGAGGCGCCCGCCGAGCTGGACGCGACGGCCTACGTGCTCACTCTTCGATGCAGTAGACAGGAAGGTGCTCGGAGCAGTCCTGGCGGAGCTCCGAGGGGCGCCAGAAGCTGGCGTTGATCGCGTGAAGCTCGCCACCGACGCCTTGACCGGCGGTCGAGGTCCAGTCCTGGCACGTGGACGCGTCGTCGCCAGGTGCGGTCAAGGGCCCCGTCGCACCGGTCCAGGCGTATCGGCGATCGGCGACGTAGACGAACGCCGACAGCCAGATCCCCGTGTGCAGTAGACGTTCGTTCCGGCTGGCCGCGATGATATCGGCGCCCGTGCCGATCGCCGGGCCATCGTGGCGAACGTACAGCTGCTCCGGTGCGATCAGATCCGCCGCGGCGCGGGTCGTCGTGGCCAGGAGCGCGCGGGATGGGCCGACCCCCGCCGGCTTCGCCGAGTTGCACAGCGCGTCGGCCGCCGCGACGCCGCCACCCGGCACGAACGGCTGCGACAGCCAGATGCGCTTTCCGGGTGACGGCGGCTGCACGACCGGCGTGGTTTGATTGACCATGAAGCACACGAGCCTCGTGGGGACATGACAGGCCATGCCGAAGCCGCTGTACGTGAAGTCACCCGGTCCCCGATCCGGTCGTCCGACCGTCGCCCCTGGATTCGGCGATCCATCGGTCCAGTTCATGCAATTATTCGGTGACGCTCGAAGGGTGTAACCGCTGCCGGTCCACGCGAAATCGTCGACGCGAGCGACCCCATACTCGTCGAACAGGACCGGATGCCAGACGCGGTACGTGTCCGCAAGCCCGGTGAGCCCATCGGAGAAGGGCTTGCCATCGATCCGGATCCATCCTTGCGGGGCTCCGCCGGCGACGGCGCTGATGTGGTCGCGTGCATCGACCGTCGACGTCGACAGCATCGCCGCCCAGACCCCGCCCGTGATCCCGGCGGCGGTCGCGGCGGTCGCGCAGCGCGCGTCGGCGTTCGCGAGGGTGCCGAAGTCGGCGGCGAACGTCTGCGACGTGACGAACACGAGATTGCGATCGATCTCGCTGAACCGACCGGTGATCACGAGCTCGCCATCGACATTCACGTTGCAGGTGCGCGCGGGCCCGTCGCAGGGTGCGTTCGCTCCTTGATACCAGTCACCCGCCGCGGCGGCCGCCGTCAGCGTCACCATCGTCGGACCGGCGTAGTCGAGCGTCACCTCCCGGCATGCCTCGTCGCACACGAGCTCGCCGTTGACGAGGAACCGTCCGTCCCCCGTGGCGTCCGTCGGCTTGCGCAAGGTGAGCGACCATCGCGGTGGTCCGTCCAGGGGCGCTCCGTCGTTCGCCCCCGCGTCGTCCGCGGCGTCGAAGAGCTCGGGAAGGGCGGGGAACGTGCAGCCGGTCATGGCAGGAGCCAGGCCGCACGCGACGAGGAGGGCGTGGCCGAGGTGACGCACGGTGCGATTCTATATTCGCTTCGGCTTCGCGCTGCGCCCCGAGGGCGCGATCCGAGAGCGTCGGCCGGCGCCACCGGGAGTGCCGTGGCACACTCGGGCGGTGCGACGACTCGTCTGTGTAGCCGCCGCGCTCGGGGCGCTGGGGGCGCTCGCGTGCAAGGACCGGAAGCCGAAGCAGGCGGCGGACGCCGCGGTGGAGGTCGCGGTCGCGGAGGATGCGACCGTGGTCGCCCCCGACGCGGCGGCGGTCGCGCGGCGGCCCGAGCGCCAGGTGTTCTCGCTGGGCGACAACCTGCTCACTGCCCACCGCGCGGTCGGCGATGATCTCGTCATCGACGCGAGCTCGGTCGGGTTCGCCCGCTACATCCGCTTCGACATGCCGGTCCGGCGCTGGCGCCTCGGGAGCATCGCGCACGGGCAGCGCGTGGCGCTCGCGCCCAGGGGCGGATCGATCGAGCTGCCGCTCACGGGGCCGCAGGCGACCGCGGCGCGCGGCATCGCCTTCGAGCTGGTCGGTGCGCCCGACGAGGAGCCGTCGCGGCGAACGGTCAAGATCGGCGGTCGCAAGGCCGGCACGGTCGAGGTCGTCCCGGGTCGCGTCTGGCACGCGCTCGACGTCGCGCCCGGGCTCCTCGCGGCGGGCGAGAACACGATCGTCATCGAGGGCGGCGAGGTCGCGCTCGCCTCGATCCGCGTCTACGCCGACGCCACCCGCGTCGACGCCGACATGCAGCCCCTCACCCACGCCGCGTGGGACGCCGCCGCGCGGTCGCTCGCCCTCGACGACGGCGCCGCGCTCGCCTGGTACGTGCACCTGCCGCTCGAGGCCCACCTCGTCGCGGAGGTCCCGGGCGAATGCCGCGTCGAGGTCTCGGCGCGCAGCGACGACGGCACGCGCG
>JAIOII010001661.1 GCA_019912685.1 Kofleriaceae bacterium | reverse complement strand
GCGGGCGGCCCGCTCGGCGGCTTCGTCCTCCACCTCCACTGCCCGATCGCCGACGGCGTCCACGTCGGGCTCGTGCACGGGGCGGTCGTCGCCGTCGCCGCGCTCCTCGCCGCCGCCCTCGTGCCGCGCGCGCTGCGGCCCTGACGTTACTTCGCGACGCCGAAGGCGCGGTCCCAGTTGGTCGGGCGCTTGCGGTCGTGCGGCGACGGCACGACGAGCGAGCCGACGTAGTCGCCCTTGGCGTAGACCTTGTCGATCTGCTCCGACATGCGCGCGATGTCGGCGTTCGAGACCACGCCGTTCGACGTCGCCTGGTAGAACTGCACGGTCACGCGCACGGGGAAGCGCGGATCGCGCTCGATCGTGAGGTCGTCGAGCTCCGTGTACGGACCCTCGGTGGGCCCGTGGCCGAGGACGGCGACGTCGACGTCGGAGGCGCGGCCGCGGCCAGGCGCCGCGGCGCTCTTCGCCGACATCTCCATCGGCGGCGCCGCGCCGTCGGCCATGCCGATGCCGCCGCCGCCGGCGCCGTACGCCATGCGCGCGACGCGCTTCTGCTTGAGCGGAACCTGGATGAGCATGAGGAGGTTCGCGTCCTCGCCGAGCGAGGCGGCGTCCTCGCCGTTGGCGGTCGCGCCCTTCCGCTGCACGTCCTTCAGGCGCTCGGCGATGAGCGGCGCCTTCTGGCCGTCCTGGTTGAAGTAGAGGCGCTGGCCCCAGCTGCCGCCGCCGTCGACGGTGTCGCGGTCGTTGTCGATGATCGTCATGCTCGCGCCCTGGCGCGTGACGAGGATCGTGAGCACCGCCGGGTTCTCGGCGTACGACTGGTAGTTGAAGATGACCGGCCAGAACGTCGCCTTGCCGTCCCTGGGCACCGGCAGGAACGCGTGCTGCGCGCTGGCGAGCACGTGCTTGTCGCGGCGCGGGGCGAGGAGCGAGCCCTTGATCTTGCCCTTCCTCGGCGCGCTCATGTAGCGGCCCGGGTTGGCGAGGAGCTGCGTGAGCGTGATGGTCTCGAGCTTCTTGCCCCGGGCGTTGCCGACCGGGATGAAGATGCGGTCCATCCGCACGTCGGCGGTCTTGTCGCTGAAGTTGTCGTGGCGGATGACCGGCATCAGGTAGGTGCGGCGGCCGTCCGCGCCGTTCGACGCCTCGACCTCGATCGTCACGTCGCTGATGTTGGGGCCGACCGCGCTGCCTTCCCAGCGGCCGGTGTCCTCCCACATCACGTTGACGATGCCGAGGCCGCGCTTCTGGACCAGCGTCTGGGCCTCGCGGTCGGAGACCATGTCGGCGACGTCGGCGACGATCTCGGCGAACGAGCGCGTGGGCTCGGCGAGGATGATCGGCTTGGCGGGCGCGCCCGGCTTGGCGGGCTGCGCGACGGCGGGCGGCGTGACGAGGGCCGCGGTGGTGGCGGCGGCGAGGAACATGCGTCCGAGGCGGGTGGAAAGGCGGAGGTTGCGGTGGGTCATGATGCTTCTGGTTTCCACGCACCGCGCTCGTTCTTGGTCTACAACCCAACGACGCCCACATGTCCGGTGTCTGGCAACCCCTCGATCTCGGTGTGGTCGGGCCGTTGCGCGACGCGTCCCGCGAGGACGCCGAGCGCGCGTTCGCGACGCTGATGGCGGCGCGCGCCGAGCGCTGCCGCATGCTCGTCGCGCTCGCCGGCACTGAAGACATCCACGTCATGAGCCCGTGGCTCGCCGGGGCCGCGCGCGAGCTCGGGGTCGAGCGCACCGACGCGCTCGCCGTCGACGCGTCGCTCTGGCTCGGCGAGCGCATCATCGCGCGCGCGCCGCACCTGCGCTGGGAGCTCTACACCGGCGTGAAGAAGTCGACC
The DNA here is from genome assembly GCA_019912685.1 of Kofleriaceae bacterium. Taxonomy (GTDB): domain Bacteria; phylum Myxococcota_A; class Polyangia; order Haliangiales; family Haliangiaceae; genus UBA2376. Next base: position 6,212 of record JAIOII010001661.1, on the reverse strand, counting down.
GGCTACCAGCGCGCGGTGCTCACGGGCTTCACCAAGGTCACCGACCCGCGCTACTACGTCGACGTCGCGCACTTCGTCGCCTCCTGGCTCGAGCTCTGCGCGCGCCGACGCGCCGTGAAGGACGATTTCCTCGTGACGATCGAGGCGACGACGCTGGCCGACGCCTGAGCTGCTAGATTCTCCACCCGTGATCGGCCTCGTTCTCTCGTGCGAGCACGCGTCGTGGACGCTGCCTCCGGGCGTGGACCTCGGCGTGACCGATGACGTCCTGCGCTCGCAGGCGAGCTGGGACCCGGGCGCGTACGAGATCGCGGCGCGGCTGGGCGAGGCGCTCGGGCTGCCCGTCCACACCGGCGCGTTCTCGCGCATGTGGGTCGATCTCAACCGCGGGCCGGAGCACCCCGACGTCGTGCCGCGCGTGAGCTACGGCGCGCTCGTCCCCGGCAACCAGGACCTCGATCCCGACGCGCGCGCCCGCCGGCTCGCCGAGTATCACGCGCCCTACTGGGAGGCGGTGCGCCGCGACGCCCGCGCGCGGCTCCTCTCCATCGGCGCGTGCCTGCAGGTGTCGTCGCACAGCTTCGATCCCGCGCTCGATCCGTCGAACCGCCGCTTCGACGTCGGCGTGCTGTACGACCCGGCGTTCGCCTTCGAGGCCGAGCTCGCCGAGCGCCTCACCTTCGGCCTGCGCGCCACCGGCCTCGACGTCCGGGCCAACAAGCCGTACTCGGGCGTCGGGCCCGGCATCACGACGTCCTTGCGCCACGAGCTCGCCGGCCAGCGCTACGCCGGCATCCAGCTCGAGACGTCGTTCGCCGTCACCCTCGCGCCGGGCGGCTGCGCCCGGGTCGCCGACGCGCTCGCCCCGCTGCTCGAACAGCTGCGAGAGGGCTGACCGGTACAGGCGCGTTCTCGCGAACCGGACCCGGCGCCGGCGGTATCGTACGCGCATGGCGCTCCCACTCGTTCCACCCGCCTGCGATCCCGCGACGCTCGAGCCGCGCACCAGCTCGGGCTATCCCGAGCCGTACCGCTCGCGTTGCCTGCCGCGCGAGAAGCGCGCCCTCGGCGACGCGCTCGGCCTCACGCAGATCGGCGTGAACCTCACGACCATCATGCCGGGCAAGGAGTCGTCGATGCGGCACTGGCACACGCACGAGGACGAGCTCATCTTCGTGCTCGAGGGCGAGCTCATGCTCGTCACCGACGACGGCAACGAGCAGCTCCTCACCGCCGGCACCTACGCCGCCTTCCCCGCCGGCAAGCCGCTCGGTCACCACTTCCGCAACCAGAGCGACCGACCCGCGCGCTACCTCGAGGTCTCGAACCGCCACCCCGAGGACAGCGCCGAGTACACGGACCCCGCCGTCGACATGGCCTACAAGAAGGCGCCGGGCGGCGGCGCCGTCTTCACGCACCGCGACGGGAAGCCGTACTGATCAGAACGCGTCGTCGCTCAGCTCCATCAGCCCGAGGTCGCCCTTCTCGATGATGCGGCGAGAGGCGCCGATGCCGGGCAGCACTTCCTTGCAGAAGAAGCGCGCGGCCGCGACCTTGCCGTCGTAGAAGGCGCGCTCGCGCTCGGGCGCGGCGTCGCGCTTGCCGAGCGCGACCTGCGCGTTGACCAGGAGGCGCCAGCCGATGATCAGCTCGGCGAGCGCGAACAGGATGCGGTTGCCGTGCAGGCCGACGTGGTACGGCGACTGGCCGAGCTTGCCCATCATCCCCATGAAGATCGCGCCGACCTCGTTGACCGCCTGCTCGAGCGCCGCCTTCTCGCCGGCGAGCGCGTCGGGCAGCCCGGCCGCCGTCGCCTGGATCTCCTTGACGAGCGCCTGGAGCGTCTCGCCGCGGTCGCGCGCGACCTTGCGGAAGAAGAGGTCGAGCGCCTGGATGTGGGTCGTCCCCTCGTAGAGCGAGTCGATCTTCTGGTCGCGGATGTACTGCTCGATCGGATAGTCCTGGCAGTAGCCCGAGCCGCCGAAGCACTGCAGGCTCACGCCGAGGAGCTCGTACACCTTTTCCGACGAGTAGCCCTTCACGAGCGGCAGGAGCAGATCGTTCTTCTTGTCGAGGGACTTCGCCGCCTCGCTGCCGTAGCCGCCGGCGATCATCACCTGATCCTGGATGTGCGCGGTGTAGAGGACGAGCGCGCGCAGGCCCTCGGCGAACGCCTTCTGCAGCATGAGCATGCGGCGCACGTCGGGGTGGCGGATGATCTCGACGCGCGGCGCCGCCTTGTTGGCGGCCTGCGCCAGGTCGGCGCCCTGCTTGCGCAGCCTGGTGTACGCGAGCGCGTTCAGGTACGCGGTCGAGAGCGTCGCCATCGACTTGGTGCCGACCCCCATGCGCGCGTACTCGATGATGTGGAACATCTGCTTGATGCCCTCGTGCACCTCGCCGACGAGGAGGCCGCGGCAGGGCTGCGTGGCGCCGAGCGTGAGCTCGCACGTCGCCGACGCCTTGATGCCCATCTTGTGCTCGATGTTGGTGACGAACGCCCCGTTGCGCTCGCCCAGCTTGCCGTCCTCGCCGACCCAGTACTTGGGCACGATGAACATCGAGAGGCCCTTGGTGCCCGGGCCGTGGCCCTCGGGGCGCGCCAGCACCATGTGCACGATGTTCTCGGGCTGATCGAAGTCGCCGTTGGTGATGAAGCGCTTCACGCCCTCGAGCAGGTACTCGTCGCCCTGGACGTGCCTGGCCTTCGTCGTACCGGCGCCGACGTCGGAGCCGGCGTCCGGCTCGGTGAGCACCATCGTGCCGCCCCAGTGGCGCTCGAGGATGTTCGAGAGGTACCGCTGCTTCTGGCTCTCGGTGCCGAGCTCCTCGATCACCTTCGCGTGGAAGTTGCCGAGGATGTAGAACGTGATCGACGCGTTGGATCCGGCCATCAGCTCGAACGCCGACCAGCACACGCTCGGCGGCGCGCCGTAGCCGCCGAGCGATTCGGGCAGCTCGAGCTCGTTCCAGCCGTCCTTGTAGTAGGCCTCGAGCGCCTTCGTGAAGCTCGCGGGCAAGGTCACGTTGCCGGCGCCGTCGAAGGCGACGCCGTGCTTGTCGCCGTCGACGAACGCCGGCGCGAAGTGCTCCTGCACGAAGTCGCACAGGCCGGTCAGCGCCTCGCGCGCGCCGTCCCCGTCGAGCGTCGTGAACGGTCCCTTGCCCAAGGACGAGCGCTCGATGTCGAGCACCTCGAACAGGTTGAAGAAGATGTCGCGGAGGTTGGGCTGGTAGTGGCCGGCTGCGGTCATCGTCGTTTGCAGTGTAGCGCCGACGCCCGCTCAGGTCAGTTCAGTTCGCGGGACAGACCGTCGTGTCGCGGATGAGCTGCTGCGGGTTCAGGGTCGTGGTGAAGCCGGCGGCGCGCGCCACGAAGTTGGTGGTGCGGTGCCAGCAGGCGTCGGTGCCGACGAGCCCCGTGATCAACATCGAGCGCTGCCCCGAGTCGATGTCGGCGGCCGTGACCGTCTCGCTCGCGCCGAAGCATGCCGTGGTCGCGGTGGCGCAGTCGCTCGCGTACGCCGTCGCCCCGATCATGAACGTCGTCGGGACGCACGTGCCCGCGGAGTCGCGCAGCTCGACCCGGATCGCGGTGATGCCGGCGCCGCCGGGCATCGCGCCGCAGTTGTCGCCCCCGGGCGAGGTGACGTTGAAGGTGAGGTCGCCGTGCGGATCGACCTCGAACGCGACCGGATCGACGACGCCGGTGCCGCTCGCCGGCACCGTCACGCCCATGCGCGCGACGGGACCGCCGAGCGTGCCGCCCGAGCCCTCGAGCGACACCTCGACGTCGTAGTCGCCGGCGGGGAGCTGGCGGGTCACGCCCATGAGGCTCGTGCAGCTGAACGAGTCGACGACGCCGGCGAGGGCGCCGACCGGCACCATGGTCACCGTCACCGAGGAGCCCGCGATCTGCGCGCACGTGAGCGGCGTCCCCATGTTCGCGATCGACCACGTCAGCATGAGCTGACCGGGCGGCGCCGCGTCGGTCGGCGGACGGGCGTCGGGGAGCCCCACGTCATCGCTGCACGAGCCCGCGCCCAGGGCGATCGCCAGCACCAGACACCGCCCCGCGGCCTGAACCGTCGCGTGAACCGTCGCTCGAACCATCCGGCAATTCTACAGCGACTTCTCCATGCGCACGAAGTGACAGGCGCGACGCGAGGGGCGGTGGTCGTACGGCGCCGTGCCCACCTCGCGATAGCCGAGGCGGCGGTACCACGGGCCCAGGTCATCGCGCAGGTTGACGATGTCGAGCTCGACGGACTCACACCCGAGCGCCGCGCACGTCGCCTCGACGACCGCGACCAGGCGGTGGCCGAGGCCGCGGCGCTGGAGCTCGGGCGCGACCGCGAGCATCGAGAGCTTGCCCCGCGCGCGCCCACCGGAACCCGCAGCCCGCTCGATGCGCAGGTGCACCGACGCCGCGAGCTCGCCGCGCCGCCCGTGATCGACCTCGTCGAGGACGAGGAAGTGTCCGTCCTGCGCGAGGCGCTCGACCTCGGCGAGCCCGGTGCGGTCGCCTTCGACGAAGAACGACTCGACGGCGTACGCGCGATTCACCAGGCGGCAGACGGCGGGGAGATCCGCCGGGCCGGCGCGCCGCACGCTGGGAGCCAGCTCGGTGTCACGGGCCATCGCCAGCTGCATGAGCCCGTCAGTACCACGGGCGTACGACAGGACAAGGGTCAGCAGCCGGGCGAGGTCCGAAGCGTCGTCGGCGATCCGATCTGACCCGCGGATAGCCAGGGCTCGACCGACGTGTCGCCGCGCAGGTGGCGGAGGAACCAGGCCGCGGTCACGCGCTTCGTGATCGTGTGGACGACGGCGTCCGCCGTCTGCCCGTTCTGGCATGCGAGGCACGCGAAGCCGCAGCTGCCGCGATCGCCGATCCAGTCCATGTGATCGGCCATCTGGATCGTCACCTCGAGCGCCGCGGGCGCCTCGCACGCCGCGGTGAAGAACCGCTGGTAGTTGTCGGCCGCAGGCGCGCACGACATGCCGCCGAGCCCGCCGGTCGAATCGGTCAGCTCGCCGAGCACGGCGATGGGCACGCGCAGGCTGCCCATCATCTCCGGCGCGACCGACTGCGAGCCGTCGCCGAGCGGCGGCAGCGCGTCCACCGGATCCCAGCCGACGACCGCCTTGATGCGCGTGTCGAGGATCGCGGCGTTGATGCTGACCTTGCCGCCGAGCGAGTGACCGGCGACGCCGATCGCCTGCGCGTCGACGCGGCTGGCGAGCCCGCTCGCCGCCGACAGCGCCCAGTCGATCACGCCGCCGACCTCGCGCGCCTTGTCCTGGTGGGTGCCCGAGCTCGCGTACTCGCGCGTGACGCAGACGTGGCCCCAGGTCGCGAGGTGCTCGCAGAAGATGCGGTACTGCGTGCGGGCGAGCTGGAAGCCGGGCGAGACGATGACGAGCGGGAACGGCCCGGCGGCAGGCGTGGCGCCGTCCGTCGAGGGCGAGTACACCGAGCCGGCGACGCTGCCGCCGCTGCCGAGCGCGATCGTCACGCTCGCCTGCGTGTGCACCATCCACGAGCCCGGCATCGCCGGATCGCCGGACGCCATGGGCGCGTCGATCGGCGGCGCGCCGTCGGTCCCGGGCGCCGCGTCGATCCCGGGGGCGCCGTCGACGTCGGAGCCGTCGTCGTCACCGTCATCGTCACCGACGTTGTTCGTGCCGCCACCACAGGCCGCGAGCACACAGACGAGTGCGATCAGCCGCATACGCGCCTCCTCTTCTGCTACTTCCGGTACTGCTTCCGGTTCTACTTCCGGCGTTCTATTTCCGGGGGTCGGGCGTGCCGGCCGCGGCACGCAGCTCCGGGATGACCAGCTTCGCGCGCATCGCGACGACCAGGCGCTCGCCCAGGCGCGTCGCGTCGCGCGCGATCTCGTCGAGCGGCCGCGGCGGCAGCACCGAGCCCGCCAGCACGCGCCGGCGGAAGAGCTCGATCTCGACGCGCACGAGCGTGCTCACGGCGGCGGCGTACGGCTCGAGGATCGGCATCGGGAACAGGTCGCCCATGCCGGCACGGCGCACCTCGTCGATGACGAGCAGGATCTCGAGGTCGGCGCCCTGGTAGAGCGGCTCGCCGCCGGCGACGGGCGTCGGCTCGACGAGCCCGGCCTTCGCCAGGCCGTCGAGCTCGGCGCCGGTGATGTCGAGGCTCGCGAGCACCGCGCTGCGCGAACGCGCCGGCA
>JAIOII010001660.1 GCA_019912685.1 Kofleriaceae bacterium | reverse complement strand
GCGTTGCGGCCGCTCGCGTGGCTCGCCAGCGCGGCCTCGCGCTCGAGCACGACGACGTCCGCCGCCCCGCCCTCGGCCAGCGCCCAGGCGGTGGCCAGACCTGCGACCCCGCCACCGACGATGGCGACCTGGGCGCGAGCGGGCAACGAGTCCACGACCGCTTCTACCGCGACCGATCGGCACCAGCAACCGTGCGGTGATAGGATGGATCCTCGTGCGCCGCGTGTTGCACATCGGGGGCGTGGCGGCCCTCTTCGTCGCCGGAGGCTGCGATCGGGAGCTCGAGCCCGAGCTCTGCCCCGACGTCGCCGAGGGCGGCCTCGTCATCACCGAGATCCGCGGCGAGCAGTCGGTGAAGCGCACCCCGGAGCCCGACGAGCAGCCCATCCCCGATCCGTACGGCGAGTGGATCGAGCTCTACAACGCGAGCGGCGGCCCCCTCGACCTGTACGGCCTCCAGCTCCGCTTCCTCGAGCTCGACGGCTCGAACGAGGGCACGGTGATCGTGCGGCGGTCGCTCACGGTCGCCGCGGGCGAGCGCACCGTGCTCTCGTACTTCGCCGACGACGCGCTCCCCGCGCACGTCGACTACGGCTGGTTCCCGGACTTCAAGAGCTCCGACGGCAGCGCCCGCTCGCTGTTCGACACCGGCGTGATCGACGTCCACGCCTGCGGCGCGCGCATCGAGCGCGTGCGCCCCGACGGGCTGCCGAGCAACGCGACGTGGGCGTTCCCCGTCGATCCCCCCGACGCCGCGGCCAACGACGACGCCCTCCTCTGGTGCGACGACGGCACCGGCGCCACCGACACGGAGTACGCCCAGGGAACTCCGGGTGAGAGCAACCGCCCATGTCCATGACCACGCGCACGCCCCGCCTCTACGCCGTCGTCATCGCCGGCCTCGCGCTCACGCTGTCCAGCGGCGCGTGCGGCCCGTCCAAGGGCGCGCGCTACGAGCGCAAGGCGGCGCAGGCGTCGCTGAAGAAGCTCGAGACGCCGGGCCTGGTCATCGGCGAGTTCCACCTGACCAAGGTGACCGACGGCGACACCATCCGGGTCGACGGGCTCGACAGCTCGCTGCGCCTCCTCGCGCTCGACACCGAGGAGACGTTCAAGAACGATCACGATCGCCGCGCCGCCGAGACCGACTTCCGCAAGTACCTCGCCGACAAGCGCGCCGAGAGCAAGCACCCGGTCAAGGCGGCGAGCCCGCTCGGCGAGCTGGCCAAGGAGTGGGCGATCGAGTTCTTCCGCGGCCACACCAAGGTCCGGCTCGAGCGCGACGACGCGCGCGAGATCCGCGACCGCTACGAGCGCTACCTCGCGTACGCCTTCGTCGAGAAGGACGGCAAGTGGGTCAACTTCAACGTCGAGTGCGTGCGCGCCGGCATGAGCCCGTACTTCACCAAGTACGGCTACTCCATCCGCTTCCACGCCGAGCTCGTCGCCGCCGAGCGCGAGGCCCGCGAGGCGCGGCGCGGCATCTGGGACCCGACCCTCGAGCACTACGACGACTACGACGAGCGCAAGGCGTGGTGGGACGCGCGCGGCGAGTTCATCGCGCGCTACCAGCGCCAGGTCGACAACGACCCGAGCTTCATCGTGCTCACCCACTGGGACGCGCTCAAGCGCATCGAGGAGCGCGTCGGCCAGGAGGTGTCGATCCTCGCCACCGTCGGCGACATCCGGCTCGGCGATCGCGGCCCGACGCGGGTGTTGCTCTCGCGCAAGATGTTCGGCGACTTCCCGCTCATCTTCTTCGACAAGGACGTCTTCGCGTCGAGCGGGCTCAGCCAGTGGAAGGGCGAGTTCGTGGTGGTGAAGGGCGTGGTCTCCGTCTACCAGAACAAGCACACCAGGAAGAAACAGCTGCAGATCCAGGTCGACCGCCCCGGCCAGATCGTCCTGTCGCCCATCCCCGGCCTCACCCGGCCCGGCAGCGTGACGAACCCGACCGACAGCGCGGCCGGACTCTGAGAGGATCCAACCATGCGAGCTTCGTTCGTCGCTAGCCTAGGGATCGTGGGGCTCGGTGGGCTCGGCCTCGTCGCGTGCGGTCCCGGCGACGACGGCGGCGCCGAGTGCAGCGGCCTCGTGCTCGGCGACCTCGTCATCACCGAGGTGCTCGCCGACTATGGCGCCCCCGACGGCGCGAGCGGCACCGACGAGGGCAAGGAGTGGTTCGAGATCCACAACGCGACCGGGGAGCCGATCGAGCTCGAGGGCGTCGTCCTCGAGCACGGCCGCCCCGACGCCCTGCCGCAGGATCGCAAGCGCCACGTCATGCGCCCGGTGACCATCCCGGCGAACGGCTACCTCGCGCTCGGCAACGTGCTGCCCGATCTCGCGCCCGATCACGTCGACTACGGCTACGCCAACGCGCTCGGCGATCTCTACAACTCCGGCGGCGGCCGGCTCGCCCTCATGTGCGGCACGACGCTCGTCGACGAGGCGACCTACGACGGCGTCGAGGTCGGCCAGACCTTCGCGCTCGACGGCGGCTCGCCGCCCGACGGCCAGGCCAACGACGTCCTCGCCAACTGGTGCACGACCGACGAGACCGCCGCGCTCGAGTACGAGCCCGCGAACTACGGCACGCCGGGCGCGGCCAACCCGGACTGCATGGTCGTCCTCCCCGGCCAGTGCGACGACAGCGGCACGATGCGCGCGACGGTGCCGCCGCAGGTCGGCGACCTGACGATCACCGAGGTCATGCCGAGCCCGTCCGCCGTCAGCGACACGGTCGGCGAGTGGTTCGAGGTGCTGGTGAATCGCGACGTCGACCTCAACGGGCTCGGGCTCGATCGCGTCGACGACAGCTCGAGCCCGGTGGTCCTCCAGTCCTCGGCGTGCCTGCGGGCGACCGCCGGCACCTACCTGGTCTTCGCGAAGAGCGACGTCTCCGGCACCAACGGTGGCATCGACGGCGTCGACGGCACCTTCGGCTTCAGCCTCGTCCCCGGGACCGCGGCCGATCCGGCCGACGTCCGCATCCTCATCGACACCACCGAGCTCGACCTCATGACGTGGACGAGCGCGCGCAACGGTCGCTCGATCCAGCTCGACATGGGGCTCAGCGCGCCCACGGACAACGACCTCTCGACCAACCTGTGCGACGGCACGACGGCGTACGGCGCCGGCGATCTGGGCACGCCCGGGCAGCCGAACCTCGACTGCGGCGTGGACACGACCGGCATGTGTCTCGACACCGGCACGCAGACGCTGCGGCCGATCGTCAAGCCGACCGCGGGCCAGCTCGTCATCGACGAGTGGTATCCGGACCCGGTCATCGTCACCGACGCGGTGGGGGAGTGGTTCGAGCTGCGCGCGACCGCCGACGTCGATCTCAACGGCCTGCAGGGCGGCGGCGCCACGCTCGGCGCGACGCCGCTCATCCCCGCCGGCGGCGACTGCGTGCGCCTGACGACCGGCTCGCTCGCGGTGTTCGCGCGCACGACCGGCGCGGGGAACGGCTTGCCGGCGTCGGTCACGCCCGCCGCGACGTTCCCCTTCGGCCTCGGCGCCAACGACGCCGGCAGCTTCCAGATCGGCATCGACGGGACCAACCTGGCGACGGCGACCTGGACGATGAACGCCTCCACGACCTCGGCGGGCTCGTCGTGGCAGGTCGACAGCGACGGCACGCAGTGCACGGGCGTCGCCGCCGGCGCGCCCGCGTACAACAGCGCGACCGGCCCCACGCGGACGGACTCGGGGACGCCGGCGGCGATGAACCCCGAGTGCCCCTGAGCGTCAGGGCGGGGGCAGCGGGACCGCCGCCGCGAACACGTCGTAGCCGCCGCGGGACGTGAGCGTCTTGCCCAGCGCGTTGACCTGCGACTGGAACCGCCCGGCGACGGCGAGCACGTTGCCCGCGCGCGCCGCGCTCTCGCCGACGTCGAAGCCGGTGCCGTTGATGCGGGCCGCCCAGCTCGCGGTGCCGCTCGTCGGCGACAGCCGGGCGACGTACATGTCGCTCTGGCCGCTGTTGGAGAGCGTGGTGCTACCGAACACGATGCTCGTCGACGAGAAGTACCCGGTCAGGACGAGCGTGCCGTCGGCGAGCACCGCCAGGTCGACCGGCTGGTCCGTGCTGTTGCCGCCGTAGCGCCGGGCCCAGGAGAACGTGTTCACGGAGGTCACCGCGCCGACGACGGTCTCGGTGCCGGTGCCGGTGCCGGTGAGCGCCTGGCCGGCGAAGGTCACGTTCTCGCCGACGATCGCCTGGTAGCTGACGCCCATCGAGACGACCCCGTTCACGTCGACCGCCACGGTCGCGACGCTGTCCGAGCCGGTGCCGCCCACCTGCCGCTGCCACGAGAAGCCGCCGGTGGAGCCGGTGAAGCGCCCGACGAAGCCGTCCTGCTGCCCCGACGGCGTCATGTTGACCCCGCCGAGGTTGCAGGTCCCGACGAAGTAGCCGGCGACGTAGACGTAGCCGTTCCCGTCGACGGTGATGTCGTTGGCGAAGATGCCCGAGCCCACGCCGCCGAGCTTGCGCTTCCACACCACGGCGCCGTCGGTGCCGGCGAGCCTGCCGAGGAACACCTCCTGCTCGCCGCTGGTGGTCGTCAGGTTGCCGTCGCCGAGGTTGACGAGCGTGTTGAACGCGCCGGTGACGTAGATGTCGCCGTTGCCGTCGACCGCGACGCCGCCCAGGCCCGGATCGTCGGCGTCGTCGGCGTGGATCGCGCGCTGCCAGATCAGGCCACCGTTGCCGGCGGCGTACTTCACGACGAAGAAGTCCTTGGTGTCGCCGCTCATGAGCGCCAGCGGCGTCGGCCCTCCGAACGAGGTGTTGGCGCCGTAGGCGCCGAACACGACGAGGTCACCGGTCTGCCGCACGACCGCGATGCCCTCGGCGTAGTGCTCGCCGGCGCCGGCGATGGCGCGCTTCCAGATCACGTCGCCCGCGGGCGAGAGCTTGGCCACGATGATGTCGGTGCTGCCGACCGCGGGGTAGGTCGTGCCGTCGAAGGTGATCTCGCCGGTATGAGAGGCCACGACGTAGACGTTGCCGTCAGCGTCGCCGGCGACGTGGACGTTGCCCTCGCCGCCGACCCCGCCGAGCTGCGCGGCCCAGGCGGCCGTCCCGTGCTGCGCGAAGCGCGCGCCGACCGCGAGCGGCGCGCCGTCCACGGTGAGCGTGCAGGTGGTCGCCGCGCCGCACGACGCGGCGGCGTCTCGCCACCCCGCGAACGACGATCCCGCGGAGCTCGACGCGGTGAACGTGATCTCCGTGCCGTCGACGACCTCCGCCGAGCACGCCGACCCGCAGTCGATCCCGCCGACGTTCGCGGTGACCGTACCGGCTCCGGTGCCCACGTCCACCGTCACGGTGACCTGGCGCATCTCGGGCGGCGCGTCGATCGGCGGAGGCCCGTCGGGGTCACCGCCGTCGACGTCGGCGTCGACGTCATCGCCCCCGTCCGGGTCCTCGTTCTTCACGGAGCCGCACCCGAGACCCACCGCGCTAGCAACCATCAGAGAGACGAGCGTGCGCATAGGTCTCCACGGTATCACGGGTCCGCGCGCCGACGATCCGTCCGCTCGGTTGCCACAACCTGCCACGATGATGCTCGTCACGCGCGGATCGATCGCGTGCCCGCGCCGGCGACGGGCGCGGTGCGGGCGCGGCCGCGCGTGCTCACTTCGAGCACGACGTGGTCACGTCGAT
>JAIOII010001659.1 GCA_019912685.1 Kofleriaceae bacterium | reverse complement strand
GCGCCGACGTGACGACCTCGACCCTCACCGCGGGCGGCGGTGCGGCGGGCGGCGCGGTCGATGCGTCGTGCGTCCCGACGGCGGGCGCCGGCGGCAGCGTCGTGATCGCGGTCGTCCCCGAGATCATCGTCCCGGCGACGGGCACGACGACGATCGATCGCACGCCGGCGATCTCCGGGGTGTGCGAGGACGGCACCGACGTGACGGTCGCCGAGGGCGCGACCACGTGGTGCACCTCGCCGTGCACCGGCAACACGTTCTCGTGCGACAGCGCGCCCATGCCCGACGGCATCCACACGATCACGGCCGCGCAGGGCGCGCTCGTGTCGCCGCCGGTCACCTTCACGGTCGGCGTCTGCGGCGACGCCTCGCTCGGCACCAACGAGGCCTGCGACGACGGCGACAACGACGGCGGCGACGGCTGCTCGGCGACGTGCACGGTCGAGTTCGGCTGGTCGTGCGCCGGCTCGCCGTCGGTGTGCATCCTCGATCTCGACGGCGACGGCGTGGCCAACCCCGACGACAACTGCCCGGCGGCGCCCAACGCCGACCAGGCGGACGTCGATCAGGACGGGCTCGGCGACGTGTGCGACGGCCGCGACGATCGCGACTACGACGGCGACGGCGACCTCAACGTCGACGACAACTGTCCGTTCGACGCGAACCCGGACCAGGAGGACGCCGACGGCGACGGCCTCGGCGACGCGTGCGACGACGCCGACGGGCTCGACGTCGACGACGACGGCGTGACCAACACCAACGACAACTGTCCGTTCGACGCGAACCCGAACCAGGAGGACGTCGACTACGACGGCCTCGGCGACGCCTGCGATCCGACGGACGGGCGCGACGTCGACGGCGACGGCGACGCGAACGACGCCGACAACTGTCCGTTCGACGCGAACCCCGACCAGGCGGACATGGACGGCGACGGCATCGGCGACGCGTGCGACCTGATCGACGACGCCGACGTCGACGGCGACGGCGACGCGAACGACGCCGACAACTGTCCGTTCGACGCCAACCCCGACCAGGCGGACGGCGACGGCGACGGTCAGGGCGACGTGTGCGACGCGCGCAACGACCTCGACGGCGACGGCGACGGCCTCGACGACGACGCCGACAACTGTCCGCACGTGGCGAACGACGACCAGGACGATCAGGACGGCGACGGCGTCGGCGACGCGTGCGACACGACCGTGCTCGTCAACGGCGGGTGCAACGCCGGCGGCGGCGCGCCGGGCGGGCTCGCGCTCGTCCTCGTGCTCTTCCTCGTCGGGTTCATCGGGCTGGTCGACCGCCGCCGGAGCCGGAGCTGATCATGCGGCGCCTACGCACCGTCGGCATCGCGATCTCGATCGCGGTGCCGGGGCTGGGGGTCGCGCCGGCGGCGGCGCAGAACACCGTCGTCTACACGCCGGACTTCGATCCCGATCGCTTCGTGCTCACGTCGGACCCCGACGCCATCGGGCTCACCGAGGGCGCGCGGCCGCTCGGGCGCGGCGAGTACGCCGCCGGGCTCGCGCTGCGCCTCGGCGGCCCGCCGCTCAGCGTCTGCGTCGAGGACCACGCGACCGGTGAGTGCTCGGTCGAAGGCGACCTGGTGAACGCGCGCTTCGGCGCCGACCTCGTCGGCGCCTACGGCTTCGGCCGGGTGAGCGCGCACGTCCAGCTCCCGGTCGTGCTCTACCAGTCGAGCGACTTCGATCCGGCGATGGGCGAGCCGGGCCTCTCCGCCGCGAACATCGGCGACCTGCGGCTCGGCGGCAAGCTCGGCATCACGCGCTTCGGTGACGCCGCGCTCGGCTGGGACCTCACGTTCTCGCTGCCGACCGGCGGCGGCGACAGCTTCGTCGGCGACGCCGGCACGGTGATCGAGAACCGCGCGCTGCTCGACTGGCGGCGCGGCCGCCTCGCCGCCGGCGCGTCGCTCGGCTACGCGTTCCGCTCGAGCGCCGGTTCGGTCGGCGACCTCTACGTCGACGACGAGCTCCTGTGGAGCGCGGCGGCGCAGTACCAGGTGACGCCCGAGAAGCTCGACGTCGGGCTCGCGCTGTTCGGCCGCGTCGGCGTCATGACCGACCCCGATCCGATGATGGCCACCGCCGACCTCGGCTGGGAGGAACGTCCCGCCGAGCTGCTCGCGTCGACGGTGTACCGGCTGTCCGAGACGCTCTCGCTCGAGGGCGGCGCCGGCATGGGCCTCGACTCGGGCTACGGCGCGCCGCCGTTCCGCGTGCTCGCGGCGATGCGCTGGACCGAGCGCAAGAAGCCGGAGCCGCCGCCGCCGCCGCCGCCGCCCACGCCGGAGCCGCCCGGGGACACGGACGGCGACGGCATCCTCGATCCCGACGACCAGTGCGTGACCGAGGCCGAGGACCAGGACGGCTTCGAGGACGAGAACGGCTGCCCCGATCTCGACGACGATCAGGACGGGATCCCCGACGCCACGGATCAGTGCAAGCTCGATCCGGAGGACCAGGACGGCTTCGAGGACGAGAACGGCTGCCCGGATCCCGACAACGATCAGGACGGCATCCTCGACACCGCCGACGGCTGTCCGATGGAGGCCGAGGACCTGGACGGCTTCGAGGACGAGAACGGCTGCCCCGAGGCGGACAACGACAAGGACGGCATCGTCGACGCGGATGACCGGTGTCCGCTCGAGCCCGAGGTCTTCAACGGCGTCGACGACGCCGACGGCTGCCCCGACACGGGTGGCCCGACGGCGACCGTCACCGGCGACCAGGTCGAGATCCTCGAGCGCATCGAGTTCGACACCAACCGCGCCAAGATCCGCCGGAAGAGCTACAAGATCCTCGACGCGGTGGTCGGCGCCCTCAACGCGCACGCGACGCTCCGCGTGCGCATCGAGGGTCACACCGACGACAAGGCCGCCGAGGGCTTCAACCAGACGCTGTCGGAGCGCCGCGCCGAGGCGGTGAAGGCGTACCTGGTGAAGAAGGGCGTCGCCGCCGATCGGCTCGAGACCGCGGGCTTCGGCGAGAGCCGGCCGCGCGCCGAGGGCACGTCGGCCGCGGCGCGCGCCACCAACCGGCGCGTCGAGTTCGTCATCATCCAGGAGCCGGCGCCATGAGCCGATCGTTCACCGTGGTCGCAGCTCTCGTGGTCGGGCTGGCGAGCGTCGCGGCGCTCGCCGCGCCGGCGTACGCGCAGCCGCAGGTCTACACCGTGCCGCCGGGAGTCTCGGTCATCCGCGTCGACGTCGCCGGCGCGGGCGGCGGTGCCGGCGGTCCGGATGCGGCGTGTGGTGGCGTGGGTGGCGCGGGCGGACGCACCGTCGCGATC
>JAIOII010001658.1 GCA_019912685.1 Kofleriaceae bacterium | reverse complement strand
GTCCGCAGCGCGTGCGCCTCCTGGGCGAGTGCCCGATCCACGCTCCTGCCGTCGCGCGCGCCACGCTCCAGGAGGCGCTGTGCACGACGCCAGTCGCCCGTCTTCCGGATCGTCATCCGCCCCTCCGCGCCGCCGGCCGATCGACGAACGTCGCCAGCACGAGGTTGGCGCGTGGCACACGCCCGCGGCCCCAGCCCCCGAGCTTCGCCTCGATCAGGTACAGCCCTCGCCCTTCGCCCGGCACCCAGATCGGGATGCCCGCCGTCGAGCGCAGCGCCGCCAGCCGATCACCAGGACGGAGGTGAAGCCGACCCGTGCTCGTGTCGTAGACCCCACGCGCGGTTAGCTGCCGCGTGTGGAAGACGAGCGTGAGCTCGCTCCTCGGCACGTCGCCGGCCGGTGCCATCGACAGCTGCTCCTGCGCCTTGGGTTCGACCTGGCAGAGGAGCTCGATCGGCGGCAGCTCCGCGCGCTCGACGTCAGCGACACCATCGTCATCGGTGTCGACGAGCCGCAGCTCGGCGAACTCCGGGTCGTAGCCCGGCATCGCCGCGGTCGCGGCCGGGTCGACACGACACAGGGTCGCAACGACCGGAAAGATCAGACGCCCGCTCACGCGGCCCCCATGCGGCTGTGCCGGACGTAGGGCCAGAGCAGCCCATCGACCTCGGGCTCGTCGGTGAGCGCCCGCTCGCCGACCCGCGCATCGCTGTACTCGACCGCCTGGTCTCTCGTTCTCTCGGCCACCACGCGCCCCGGACGTCGACCGTCGCCCGCGTTCTCGCCGAGCGGCACGAGCCACCGCAGCGCGAGCAAGATCGTCGCCCGCCGGATCGCCAGCGGCGTGCGCCCCTCGGGCGAGCCATCGTGCTCGGTGTAGCCCCAGCGGCCCACCACGCGCACGTTGCGGGCGCCGTAGCTGAAGAAGCCGCGGACGCGGGTGATACGGGGACCGTCGTTGCCTGCAAGCACCGGCGCGCCACTCACGTCGAGCTGGCTCACGTCGAGCGGAAGATCCCAGTCGGAGAGCTCGTCGATGCGGATCGGAAAATACGGCGGATAGACGGACGGTGCGCCCGTCCCCGGCAGCCGGAGCACGAGCGTGCGCGGCTCGAAGAACTGCCCGGTGACCTGATCGATCAGCCGGGTGGCTTCGTCGAGCAAGAGCTCGAGCCGCGCGTCGTCGGCGACGACGTCGGTGACTCCTTCCCCGCGCAGGTCCGCTACCGTCGCGTACACGACCTACTCCTTGTCCTTCCGGCTCACGCCACCCGCACCGCGCCGCCCGCGCTCGTCGCTCGTCGGCACCGCCGCGACCGTCGAGGCATCGGGCAGGTCCGCCGTCGTCACCGTGCCGCGGCCCTCCTGGATCGGCAGGTTGTCCGTCGCGCGACGAACCGCCTGCGCGTCGCGCGCCTCGCTCTCGTCGATGACCCGCGCTTCGGCGTCCGTGCACACGTCAAACGCGAGCGGACTGTGCGGATCCCCCTCGGTCTGCCGCACCTCCGCCAGGTAGTCCGCGATCTGCCGGGTGACCCGCGACCATCCCTTCCCGGCGATGAACGTGACGCCCTTGTACGTGAACCGGCGCAGGACATGGCCGCGACGCTTGTCCACGGCCTTGAGCCGTACGAGTCGACTGTCGTTTCGAGCTTCCATCACACACTCCTCCGGTGAGCGGGCGCGCGCGTGACGCGGCCCGCGGTTGAGTTCTGCCCCTCCGCCTCGGTCGGCTACGCGGCGCGCGACACGTGCGTGGCCTTCGCCGTCCCGAGCTCGTCGGCGTACTTCACGTCGAAGCGCAGCGTCGCGACGGTCTTGACCACGCCCTCGCTGATCTCGCGCGCGCTCTCGATCTTGATCTGCCGCCAGATTCCGACGTGGATGTTCTTCGGGTCGGTGAGCAGCACGTTGGTCTCGTCTCCCTGCGCGCCCAGGTTCTCCGGGAAGAGCGGGATCGGCGCCACGGGCACACCCGAGTACACGACCGGCGCGTCCTCCTCGAGAAACTTGTCGCCCACCACCGTGTTGCGGTTCGAGAGCCGGTTGCGGTAGCGCAGCTCCGCATCGACGCTCGTCAGCATCCGCATGGCCTTCTTGTTCCGGAGCTGCTCGCTCGGGATCGTCGTGAGCAGATCCAGGAACACATCCTGGGTCAGCGGCGCGCCACCGGCATCCACCACATGGCTCTGCGCCTGCTTGAGGATGCCGTCGAGCGTGGCCAGGAACGGGTCCGCCGACGTGGTGTCGCCCAGGATGATGAGCTCCTCCATGTCGCGCGCGATGGCCTCGGCCATGAGCTGCAAGATCGTCTGGCGCAGGTCGGCGCGCTCGATGTTGTCGTCGAGCACCTCGTCGTTGAGACGGACCTCGGCCTTGAACAGCTTCGCGTCGAGCTCGACCATCGAGAACTCGGGCGACGTGCGCTGCGCCACCGGCAACGCCGTGGCCTCCTGACCCGGTCGCAGCACGCGCTGGCCGATCTTGATCTTCTGGATCTGCTGCTTCGGCGCCGCCATCGGCACCACCGTGCACAGCGGCATCAGCGTCGCCTGCTTGACCAGCAGCCGCATGAAGCGCTGCGCCTGCGCCGGCTTGAGGATGCCGCCGCCCGTGGTGAGGTCGGCGATCGCAAGGTCCGCCTTTTCGAGCAGTGTCCGGTTCTTCTTCATCTTCCCTTCCCCTTCCCGCCGCCCACGCGGCTACCTGTCCCCGTGGAACGACAGCGACTTGTCGACGGACGCACGGTCCATCGGCGCGTTCAGGTCGAGCGGCCAGCTCACCTCTTCGTCGTCGTCGCTGTCACCGCCGCCGCCTCCGCTGCCCTCGGGCGTCCGCGAGGCCGGCAGCCCGACGTTCTTCTCGACCTTGCCGATGCGCTCGCCCTGGTCCTTGAGCTGCGTCTCGAGCTTCGTGATCGAGCCGGCGATCGCGTCGAGCTTCGCCATCAGCGCGTCGGAGGCGCCGGCCGCCGGGTCCCGCTTCTGCGCGGGTGCCGTGACCGCCGTCTGCAGCCGCGCCAGCGCCGCCTTGACCTGGTTGAGCAAGGCCGTGACCGACTCGGCCGCCTTGCGACGGCGCTCGGCCTCCGCCTTCTCGTCCTCGTCCGGCTCGTCGTCGTCGTCGCCCTCGTCCTCGTCCTCCTCATCGCCGTCGCCGTCGCCGCCACCCTTCGGCTTCTTCGGCGGCGGGAATGCCTTCTCGGCCGCGGTCGTTGCGACCAGCTCGGTGAGCGCGGTGAGCGCCTCCGTCATGGCCGCCATCGCCTCGGGAGACACGGTCCCGCCCGCCGCGGCACCGCCGCCGTTGCCACCATCACCCGGCGCGTCGTCCGGCGCCGGCGTCCCTTCGTCCGCCATCTTCTGCCTCCTCTTCACGATCAGGAAGCGGCGCTGGTTCGCCGCCCGATCGACGAGGGAAACCTCCTCGACGATCATGTCCACCAGCCGATGCACGCCGTCGGCGCGCTCGGTCTCATCGCTGTCGTCGGCCATCACGCGGCTCCTTCGGCGGCCGGCTCGGGCACACGCCGTGCCGAGCCGCCGATCGAGAAGCCGGTGAAGTCGCCGGCCTTGATCTTGGCCCACAGCGCATCGGAGAGGACGTGGACGCCGAGGAGCCACGTGCCCTTCTTCACGTCCTCCTCGCCGATGCGCATGTCGTCGAGCGCGAGGTAGCTCTCAACGATCTTGACCTGCCCGTTCACCGGCACC
This sequence comes from Kofleriaceae bacterium, assembly GCA_019912685.1. GTDB lineage: Bacteria > Myxococcota_A > Polyangia > Haliangiales > Haliangiaceae > UBA2376. The sequence continues at coordinate 1,142 of JAIOII010001658.1, read as the reverse complement.
TGGTGCATGAGGCCCAGGCCGCGAAACTCCTCGAGGAAGCGATGCGCGACCTTGCGCACCTCCTCGGCCGAGTAGATGTCCTCCTGCGCGTCGACGGTCTCGGGCTCGAGCACGACGCCGAGAACGAACCGCTGCTCGCCGCGCTCCTCCGCCTTGAGGACGCGGCCCGTGATGCGGAACTCGTCCTCGACCTGGCCGTCCCAGGTGTCGATCTGCACGTCGTCCGAGCTGAGACCATCGAACGCCTTCGCCGTCGGCTCGTAGTTCGACGCCAGGATCTGGGTGAGCACGCTCGAGCCACCCACGCCACGCATCGAGCGGATCGTTCGCGGCGTGCGGATGCGCTTGACCGTGAAGCCCGCCTCGACGAGTGCCTTGGGCAGCGTGCCGCGGATCCCGTACGTGAGGAGCCACTTGCCGCGGAGGTCCTTCAGCACCTTGAGGAAGCGAGCCTCGTCGAACCGCTTCTCCCCGACGTTGGCGTCGTAGCCGGCGTACGGTGGGTCGAGAAAGAACGCCGTGTCCTTGGCGTCGTACTTCCGGACGACCTTCTCGTAGTCGCCGTCGTAGACCCTCACCCGCTTGAGCCGCGGCGCGTGCTGCGCGACGCGCTCGACGGTCGAGGCCTCCACGCCCTGCGCCACCGGCGAGAAGCTCCGGCCGCGCAGCTTCCCGTACGAGAAGTGCGTGACGTACAGGAACTTGTAGAGCCAGTCGACGTCGCTCGCCGGATCGGCGTCGTAGAGCCTGAGGAAGGTCGTCTTGTCGCCCTTCCAGCTCCGCGACCGCAGCTTGGCGAGGAACGCGTCGTCGGCCTTCTGGATGAGCCGGTACGCCTTCGCGATGTCCGCGTCGAAGTCGTTGATCGCCTCGACCGCCGCCGGCTCCTTCGCGAACAGCACCGCCGCGCTGCCGGCGAACGGCTCGACGTAGGTCCTGTGCGACGGCAGGAGCCCGGCCAGACGCTTGGCGATGCGCCGCTTGCCCGCAGGCGAGCTCCAGATGGTCTTCTCGACCTCCTCGCGCGTGTCCAGCCCGGCGAGCGCGCCGAGCCGATCGATCGCCGCGCGCACCCGCGCGAGCGCCACCTCCGCCGATGCCGCGGTCACGGAAGGCCTCCGTTCGCCCGCGCGGTGATACGT
>JAIOII010001657.1 GCA_019912685.1 Kofleriaceae bacterium | reverse complement strand
TATCGGAGGGCTTGCCTGTCGGCGCCGGTCTCGTCCCCTTCACTTCCGCGCCGCGATGAGCGCCGCGCGCGGCCGCGATACGCCGGTCCAGGAGATCGAGTTCTCTCTTCTGGGCGGCCTTGTCGCCATCCGTGGGAGTGCCGGCTTCCTCGTCTCGTTTCAAAGCGAAGCTCCGCCGTCAGAAATGCTCTTTCGGAGCCCCGCCCCGGATCGAAGCCGCGCGCACCCTACTGTCAGGGTCATAACCTGTCAAGGACCGCTGGAGGGGGTGTAAGTCATTGATCTATCGTAGTTTTTTGGACAACTTCGCGCCTGCGTCATTCGGCCTCGCCAGGAGCGTGCGGCGAGTCTCCAGCGGCCACGAAAAAGGCCCCCTCGAGAGGGGGCCTTTCCGTTGCGTCACGGCACTGGCGGACCCCGTCAGGAGGCCTCGCGGAGCCCCTCGGCGACGTCGAGGTCGACCGGCGCCAGCGTCTCCATCGCGTCGGCCGTGCCGGCCGGATCCGCCGACACCGCCGAGCCGGCCGCGCCGGTCTTGCCGCGCTCGCCGGCGGCGACGAACAGGACCACGCCGAGGCCGCCGAGCACGACCCCGACGAGGAGCACCCAGAAGAACGTCGCGAGCCCGGAGCGCTCGCGCACCGGCACCGAGAGCCCGTCGAACGCGATGTCGCGGCTGTCGATCGACATGCCCGGCGACATCTGCGCCGCCCTCATCGGCGCGCTCGGCGTCGCCACCGGCAGCTGCGACGGCATCACCGTGCCCGGCGCCGGCATCGACGCGACGATCGGCGCCGTGATCGCCGGGTTCGACGTCGCGCGCGGCAACGACATGATCCCGCTGTGCGGCAGGCCGATCGCCGGCGACGACGTGTGCGCCCGCGCCGCGCCCGAGTCGATCACGCGCGCCGGCATGCCGGGGTTGAGCGACGCGACGAGGTGCTGATCGGTCGTCATCCCGAGGATGTTCGCGACGGCGATGCCGCGCCCCGACAGGCACTTGGTCAGCTCGTACTCGAACGCCTCCATCGAGGGCGGCCGATCCTCGGGGTTGCGCGCCATCGCCTGCATCACCAGCTGGCTCACCTGCGCCGGGATCGTCGAGCGCAGGTGGCTCGGCGACACCGGATCGACGGTCGCCTTCTTGGTGAGGATCTCCATGAAGTTGTCGCCCTGGTAGGGCGGCACGCCGGTGAGCATCTCGTAGAGGATCGCGCCGAGCGCGTAGACGTCGCAGCGCGCGTCCGCCTGCCGGCCCGCCGCCTGCTCCGGCGCCATGTACTCGGGCGTGCCCATCGCCATGCCCGGGCTCGTCAGCCGGCGCTCGCGCAGGTCCTCGGCCTCGGTGGTCTTGGCGATGCCGAAGTCGAGCACCTTCACGAAGTCGGCGTTGCCGTCGCGGATCGTGAGGAACACGTTCTCGGGCTTGAGGTCGCGGTGGATGATGCCGGCCGCGTGCGCGCCGGCGAGCGCGCGGCACATCTGCTGCGCGATGCGGATCGCGCGCGCCAGCTCGAGCGCGCCCTCGCGCTCGATCACGCTGCCGAGCTCGACGCCCTCGAGGTACTCCATGACGAAGTACGCGGAGCCGTCGGCCGTCGTGCCGGAGTCGGTCACGTCGACGATGTTGGGGTGCCCGATCTTCGACGCGGCGCGCGCCTCGCGGCGGAAGCGCTCGACGAGATCCGGCATGCGGCTGTAGCTCGGGTGCAGGACCTTGAGCGCGACGCGCTTGCCGATCTCGACGTGCTCGGCGAGGTACACCTTGCCCATGCCGCCCTCGCCGATCAGCTCGACGACGCGGTAGCGGCCGTCGATGATGTGACCGATGATCGGCTGCGAGTCGTCGGGCTCGAGCTCCTGCTGCTGCTGGTGCGCGGCCGACGCCGCCATCGCCCCGCCTGCGTGCTGCCGGCTCTTGCCCATCGCGCGCCGCTCGCCGGGCTGCTGCCGGCGATCGATCCCCTGGTCGCCGCGATCCATCGCCCGCCGCCCGACGGAGTTGGGCGAGCGCACCGCCGTCGCCGCCGTCGACGTCGCCTGGCCCGGATCCGCCGCCTGGTAGTCGCCGGACTTGTCGAGGATCTGGCGCAGCTCGTCGGTGGGCGGCAACGTCATCGCCCGCTTGCGGAGGTTGTTCATCATCGCCTCGCGCTCGGTGCGATCGGCGGCGATGTCCTCCGAGAACAGCTCCTGGATGAACTCCGACATGCGCGACGAGTCGGTCGTCGGCGCGTTGACCGCGAGCCAGCCCTGCAGCGCCTTCTGCATCTCGTCGCAGGTCGTGTAGCGATCGTCGCGCGCCGCCGCGAGCCCGCGCACCACGATGTCGTCGAGCTCGGCCGGCACGCGCGGCGCGCGCTTGCTCGGCTTCAGCACCTCGGGGTTGCGCGCGCGCGTGAGCAGGTCCTGCGGCTGCTCCTTGCCGGGCGGGAACAGCTGGCGACCGGTGAGCAGCTCCCAGAGCACGATCGCGGCGGCGTACTGGTCGCTGCGCCCGTCGAGACGCTCGCCGCGCGCCTGCTCGGGCGACATGTACGCGACCTTGCCGTAGATGATGCCGGGCGCCGTCTTCTCGAGCTTCAACGTCGACGACGCGAGCCCGAAGTCGGTCAGCTTGACCTCGCCGGTGTACGAGATGAGGACGTTCGGCGGCGAGATGTCGCGGTGGACGAGCTCGAGGTCGGGGAACGAGTGCGCGTACGCGAGGCCGCGGCACAGCTCCTTGACGATGTAGACCGCGATGTCGATCGGGAACGCGACCTGCTTCTTGGCGCAGCGGTTCCACACCGCGCGCAGGTCGCGGCCCTCGACGAAGTCCATCGCGAGGAAGAGCTCGCCCCCGACCTGACCGGCGTCGAACACCGGGATGAGGTTGCCGTGCGAGAGCTTGACGACGACCTTGGCCTCGTCGCGGAAGCGAGCGACGTACTCGTTGTCGGCAAGGTGCGGCAAGACGGTCTTGATGACCATCAGCCGCTCGAGCCCGCGGTCGCCGGTGACCGCAAGGTAAAGCGCTCCCATCCCGCCTTGCGCCAGGGGACCGAGGAGGTGGTATTTACCGAACCTCCGCGGGTACTTGTCGAGGTTGTGACCTGGCGACGCCATGGTCGGAGGCGAGGCCAGACTACCATGCGGGCTCTGACAGAACCAATTGTCGATGGCCGGGCGGGAACGCACGGGGTCGATGGCAGAAGGCTCCCTACACACCTCTACGGTGAGACGTCCCGAGGCCTTGCGCCGTCGGTCTGTGGCCTTCTACGATGCGCGCGGCCATGGCCGGGGAGCGCGTACTCGTCATCGACGACAGCCCGACGATCGTCCGGGTGGTCCAGCTGGTCCTGACCAAGGCCGGCTTCGAGGTGGTGGCCGCGCCTGACGGCGAGGCCGGCCTGGAGGCGGCGCGGGCCCAGGCCCCGGACCTCATCCTGCTCGACTTCGTGATGCCGAAGATGAACGGGTACCAGGTCTGCCGCGAGCTCGCGAATGACGAGGCGCTGCGCGAGATCCCGGTGGTCCTGATGAGCGCCAAGGGTGACCAGGTCGGCGAGCGGTTCGTGAAGGTGATGGGGATCGTCGACTACATCACCAAGCCGTTCTCGCCCGAGGCGATCACGGCGGTCGTGCAGCACACGATCACGAAGTACGGCCGGGGCAGCGGCGAGGGCCGCACCGCCTCGGCCGACGGCGGCACCGACGGTGCGCCGGGCGAGAGCACGCTCGCGAGCGACGACGGCG
>JAIOII010001656.1 GCA_019912685.1 Kofleriaceae bacterium | reverse complement strand
GGTCATCGGGCCGCTCGGCGATCGCGCGCTCGAACGCCGCCTGCGCCGCCGCCGCGTCGCCGAGCGTGAGCCGCGCCGCGCCGAGCAAGGTCAAGGCGCCGACGTGATCGGGCCGATCCTGCAAGAGCGCCTCGAGCATCTCGGCCGCGCCCGCGGGATCGCCGCCGGCCAGGAGCCCGCGCGCCTGCCCGACCTGCTCGCGGTAGCCGTCGAGCAGGAGCTCGTTGGCCGTGTCCTCGGCCTTGCGCGCCAGCCGCGACCACAACGACTTGAGGCTGTCGGTCGGGCTGGCCACCGGCCTTGCGCCTCAGCTCGAGTGCTTCCAGAGCTCGCTGCGCAGCTCGCCCAGCGACGTGCGCAAGGCCGCGACCTGCGCGATCTGCTCGGCCGTGCCCGCCCGCAGCTCCTCGGCCTCGCCGCCGCGCAGCTTGCGCTCGCTGATCGTGCGCTCGAGGATCTCGCTGATGCCCTTGTAGAGCGCGTTGCCCGCGGTGGTCACGAACTCGCGCAGGCGCTGGGCGAAGTCGTCGACGCACTGGTCGAAGTGCGGCTTCATCGCCGCCGCCGCGTGGAAGATCGCGCCCGGCACCTTCTCCTTCGCCTGCTGGCGGATGTCGCCCGCGACCTTGCTCTTGAGCACGACGGCGAGGATCGGCGCCGCCAGGGTGAGCAGGCCGCCCGCGAACACGTTCACGAACAGGAGCAAGGTCGTGCCGAGCGCGCCGATCGCGTAGATGCCGACGTCGTACTTGAAGCTGTCGACGTCGATGTCGACCTGCGTGTCGCCCGGGCCGAGCCGCTCGGCGAGCGCCGCCGACGCTGCCGCCACGTTCTGGTTGGTGATCGTGATGACTTCCTCGGCGAGCCGCTCCATGAGCGCCGCGAGCTTGGCGCCCTCGAGCTCCGCCCACTCCTTGAACTTGTCCTCGATGAAGCTGGGCAGGTACTTCTTGATGTCGTCGGCGTCGATCGCGTCGAGCTGCGCCGGGATCGCCGCGACGAACGCCTGCGCGAACGCGTCGAGGTCGGCGCCGACGTGGGCCTTGATCGACGCGGCGTCGGACTCGATGCGGACGTGCAGCTCGTCGAGCGAGCGCTTCGACGCGTCGAGCTGCTGGCGCACGATCGCGACCCGCTCCTCGAGCTCCTCGACGGTCAGGTCCCACGCGCGCAGGCGCACGTTCAGGTTCTGCTCGAGGTAGGCCGCCGTGCGCGCCGCGTCGGCCGCCGCGTTGTCGAGGAGGATGCGGGCGCGGTCGCCGGCCAGGAAGAGGCCGAGGTGCTCGAGCAACGGCGGCATCCCGCTCTCCGGGTCGCGGCGCACGAGCCACGACTTCGCCGACAGCGGATACACCGACGCCCCCGGCGCCAGCTTGGCGACGCCTTCCTTCACGTACGCGGTGACCGCCGACTTCTCGTCGTCGTTGAGCAGGTCCATCTTGCCGAGCACGAAGATCAGCCGGTCGCGACTGCCGTCGAGCATGTGGCTCGACAGGAACTCGCGCTCGCTGTCCTTGAGCGCCTGCCCGGCGTCGAGCAGGAACAGGACCGCGTCGGCGCGCGGCACGTAGCCGTACGTCACCTCCGCGCGCTGCTCGTTCAGGTCGTTCACGCCCGGCGTGTCGACGAGGACGATGTTGTCCTGGAGGATGTCGACCGGGTAGCCGAGCTCGACGTGGCTCACCTCGTCGGCTCGCCCGCCGGCGACCGTGACCCAGTCCTTGATCTCGCTCGGCGTGAGGTCGAGCGAGTCGCCGTTCATCAGGATCGCGCGCGCCTTGGGCACCGGCGAGTAGATGACGTGGTTGATCGCCGCCGTCGTCGGCGTGATGCCGGTCGGCAGGACGTCCTGACCGAGCAGCGCGTTCACGAACGTCGACTTGCCGTGGTTGAACTCGCCGAGCACGACGACGTGGAAGCGCTCGTTCTCGAGCTTGGGCAAGCGGCTGACCCGCAGGTCGCGCGCGAGCGTGGTCATGCCGACCGAGTCGGCGATGTCGGCGAGCGAGCGGTAGCGCGCGAGCACCGCGGCCTTCGCTTCGTTGTGGAGTGGATCCATCATGGGGATGTCGTCTTCAGAAGACCGAGAGCAGATCGGCGACCTGCTTGTCGATGTCGTCGGTGGAGGCGCGGCCCGCCGGATCGCCGCCGGTGACCTGCACGTAGAGGGCGCCGTCGGCGAACAGTCGCAGCGCCGCGATGCGCTTGGAGAGGAGCGGGTGCGAGCGGAACCACTCGCCGACCTGGCCGAGGCGCTGGCCCAGGCCCTTCTCGCCGTCGGGCGCCGCGCTCAGGTAGCGCTCGACCTCCTCGGCGTGGTCGCCGCCGGCGCCGAGCTCGACCTTCACCATCGCGCGCAGCGTGACGTCGAGGTCGCGGCTCGCGAGCAGCGCCGCGCGGTCGCACGTGATCTCGGCGCGCCGCATCCACGCCTTCAGCGCCATCATCGCCGGCTGCACCATCCAGCGCACGAAGAAGCCGGCCGCGTGGGTCAGGTAGTGCGACGCGGTCACGTACGGCACGTGGTTGTTGTGCACGTGCCCGAGCTCGTGGCCGATCGCCGCGACCAGCTCGGCGTCGGAGAGCAGGTCGACGATGTCGGCGCGGATGACGACGTACGGCTGGTCCTCGGTCCCGAGCGCGGCGAGCCGCACCGGGAAGGTCGGCGCCGCGACGTACACCGACGGCGTGCTCAGGCGCAGGCCCTCGGCGGCGCGCTTGGCGGCGCTCCACACGCGCGGCTGATCGTCGGAGGCGAGGCGCGCGGCGGCCAGGAGCTCCTCGCGCGCCTTCTCGTTCCAGAGGCGCGTCGTCGCCTCGACCGCCATGGTCACCGGCCGCGTGCCGATGAAGCTCCGGCGCAGCTTGCGCTCGCCCGCGAACCCGTACGCGGTGCCGGTCTGCGCGCGTACCGCACCCTCACCGCGCCGCTCCAGCACGTAGCGCGCGAAGTCAAAATCGACCATGCGCGCAGTATGCCCTAAACCGCGGGGGGCGGCTCGTCGGGGACCTCGACCGGGGCGCGGCGCCGCGCCAGCCACAGGGCCGCCATGCCGAGCGCGACCGCGAACCAGAGCGTCGCCAGGCGCGTGAGGATCGTCGCCGCCGTCGCCGTCCCGCGGTCGACGTTCACCGCGTTCTCGACGAGGAGCAAGGTCATCGCGCCCTCGGTGACCCCGAGCCCGCCGGGCAGGAACGAGAGCGCGCCGGCGATCGTCGTCGCGGCGTAGATGAAGACGGCGAGGCTCACGTCGACGTCGGCGCCCGGGAACGCCTGGACGATGAGGGCGAAGCCGATGCCTTCACACGCCCAGGCGGCGGTGCCGAGCACGGTCGACCAGGCGAGGGCGGCCGGGCGGCCGAGCGCGGCGAGCCCGTCGTACGTCTCGTGCAGCGGCCGGCGCAGGCGCGCGAGCCGCTCGGGCCGCGTCATCAGATCGATCGTCGCGTAGCCGAGCCGCCGCCACAGGAGGAAGACGAACGCGAGCGCGAGGAGCACGGCCGTCGCGATCGCGACCTCGGTGGCGATGCCGTACGCGCCGACGCCGACCGCCGCCAGGAGCAGGAGCGCGAGCAGGTCGCTCACGCGCTCGGCGATGACGATCGCCGCCGACCGGGCGACCGGGATGCCGGCGATCTGGCGGAGCAGGTAGCTCTTCACCAGCTCGCCGAGCTTCCCCGGCGTCACCGCCATCGAGAACCCGGCGACGAAGACGAGCGCGCTCGTCCCCCGCGGCACGACGATCTTCCGGTCGCGCAGGTAGAGCTGCCAGCGCAGGAAGCGGAGGAAGTAGTTCGCCAGGGCGAGCGCCAGCGCCACCCCGAACGCCCACCAGTGGAAGCCGCCCAGCCGGTCGCGCACCTCGCGCACGTCGCCGACGAGCACGAGCGCCGCGAGCAACGCCCCGGCCGCGAGCACCAGGGCGATGACACGGCGGGGGTGACGGCTCACCGGCGCTTCTTATCACGGGTCCTTGACCCGCACCGAGACGCCGCCATAGCCTGATCGCATGGCCGCCAACGCCCGCACCGTGCTCGTGGTCGACGACGATCCCGAGATCGTCTCGATGCTCTCGGCCCGGCTCGCGGGGCGCGGCTACCGGATCCTGACCGCCGCCGACGGCCTCGAGGCCATCGCCGAGGCCAAGCGCAGCCGCCCCGAGCTCATCGTCCTCGACGTGATGATGCCGCACAAGACCGGCTGGGAGGTCGCGCGCGCGCTCAAGCAGGACCCCGTCACCGAGGGCATCAAGATCGTGATGCTCACGGCGATCGGCGAGCAGATGAACGAGATGACGTCGCCGCTCTACGGCGCGGACGCGTACTTCGACAAGCCGTTCGACTTCGGCGCGCTCGAGACCAAGATCGCCGAGCTGCTCGCCTGACCCCCCGGTCACCCTGAGCGAGCGCAGCGAGTCGAAGGGCTACTCGTCTTCGTCGGCCGCCGCCTTCTTCCGCTGGTTCAGCTGCTTGTAGGCCTTGCTGTACCAGGGGCTGTCGGCGGGGACGATCTTCATGATGGTGCGGAGGCGGTTCTTGGCCTCCTCCGGCTGCGACTTCATCAGCTGCTGCGCGCTCGCGAAGAGCTCGCCGGCCTTGCGCTCGAGCGAGCTGCGCACGTTGGCGACGGTCGAGTTCGAGCCGGCGCCGACGTTCACCGCGTCGTCGGCGGCGATCTTCGCCATCGGGTAGTTCTGCTTGGCCATGTAGGCGGCGGCGGCGGACGGCGCGACCTTCGCGATGTTCTCGCGGATCGCCTGCTGGTGCGCGCCGCCGACGCGGCGGTCCGCCTTGAGCGCCTTCTGCAGCGCGCCGAGCGCCTGCGTCGGGTTCGCCTTGGCGAGGGTCGCGCCCGTCGACAGGTTGGTGCCGATCGTCTCGTAGTCGGACGCGGCCGCGCGCAGGCGCCTGGCGTCCTTGTCGCTCGCGCCGGCGGCGGCCTCGCGCAAGATCGCCGACGCGGCCTTCCAGTCCTTGCCGCGGTAGAGCCCGTCGGCCTTCTTCTCCGAGGCGGCGAGGCCCTTGGCAACGGGCTTGACCACCGGCTTGTCGAGCAGGTCATCGTTCCGCACGACGACGCGCGGCGGCGGCTTCTTCCTGACGACCGGCGGCGGGGGTGGCTTCTTCTTGACGACCGCGGGCG
>JAIOII010000173.1 GCA_019912685.1 Kofleriaceae bacterium | reverse complement strand
TCCTCGCGCAGCTCGTCGCGATCGTCGACGAACGCGAGCTCGACGTGTCCCAGGACCGCGCACGCGATCCAGGCGGCGGGGCCGAGCCGCAGCTCGAGCGCGAGCGCGCTGTCGGGCTCGGGCGCGCCCCGCGCGGTCACGTAGCCGGTGATGCCGATGCCGCTCGTGCTGACGTTGGACGACCAGCAACGTTCCAGACTCGTCGTGACGACAGGCGTGAAGCAGGGGACCCGTGGCGCGATGCGCTGGGCATCGGACCCCGGCTCCGCGGGGGAGGCTCCGCGTAGCATCGGTCGATCATCGACGGATCTGCGTCGAGAGTGAAGCGTCGTGTTCTGCGCCGTTCGCAGCCGTAAGCCGCCGGACCGCTTCCGCACCTGCGGGGTGATGCGCTTCGGCGGTTTCGTATGGCGCTTCACGTCAACGCTCGTACGAGTAGAGCCCGCGCTCGCGCTGCCGCCCCTGCACCCACGTCAGGCACTGCACGATGATCGCCGCCTCGTCGGTCGTGATCCCGCTGCCGGGCATGCGCCGCATGCGCTCGACGTAGACCGGCCACTCGACGAGGTCGGGGTGCGCGAGCTGGATGCGCTCGAGATCGTGACAGCGCGAGCACCGCTGCTCGGCGAGACCGCACGCGTTGCGGATCGCCGGCGGCGTGCGGGCGTGCTCGCTCGCCGGGATCAGCTCGAGCCGGTCGCGCGTGCAGGCGCCGAGCGCGAGCGCGCACAGCGCACCGGCCAGCCAGCGGCGTGCAGGCGCGCCGCGCTCAGTTGTTGAGCGCACCTTCGGCGATCCAGTCGCGCAGGAGCGCGCGATCTTCCGGCGAGTAGAAGGGCGGCCCGTTGTACGGCATGCGGGCCCCGAACGGCGGCGCCGGCGAGAGCTTCTGGTAGAGGACGCTCTCGCACGGGCGGCCCGGGACCACGATCTGCGCGTTCGACACCTGACCGCCGCGCCGCAGGGCCTCGTACGAGGTGACGTTGAAGCCGGAGGCCGCGGAGGTGCCGTGACACCCGGTGCAGCTGCCGGGCGAGCGCCCGAGCAGCGGGCGCACGTGCATGGCGAAGCTGACCGTCGTCGTCGGATCGCCGTCGCCGCACGGGCCGCCCGCCGCGACCGCGCCGTCGTCGCCGGATCCGCCCGAGGCGTCGGGGCCCAGCGGGTCCGCCTCGTTGAGCAGACCGACGTCGGGCTCGTACACGAGGTCGCAGCCGGTCCCGGCGAGCGCCAGGGCGACGATCCATCCACACGCGATCCGGCTCATGGCTGTCCCTCCTCGAACTGGAGCGGCTTGTTGGAGACCGAGGTCGTGACGACGTAGCTGGCGACGGTGTCGACGTAGTGGCCGTTGATGCCGCCGGAGCCGGTGCGCGCGAACAGCTGCGGGTCGCTGGTGATGGTCGACGGCGCGACGCCGTTCGCGAGCCGCACGTCGAGCTGCGTGACCAGCGGCGTGTAGTTGAACGAGGTCGTCGGCGGCGCGGCAGGGATCCCGTACTGGAACAGCGGCTGCGCGTCGGCGCCGGCCGGCAACGTCGGCGGCGTGCCGCTCGGGACGCCCGAGAAGAGCCGCGACTCCTGCCCCACCGGCATGCTGCCGTTGCGCAGCGGCTGGACGCCGCGATCGCCGCCGAGCGGAAACAGCGTCACGCGAAAGCCGCGCCCGTAGACCTCGGTGGGATCGACGGGGAGCGCGCCGCCGCCGACCTCGAGCTTGGTATCGGGCGGCACCACCGGCATGTTGCGCCACGTGCCGGCGGGCACCGGCTCCTCGACGAGCCCGAGGTCGAGCGCCTCGGCCAGCGCCTCGACGCTGGGGAGCACCTCGCCGGCGTAGCTCGCCGTCACCGGTACGTAGATCACGCGCCGGATCGGCGAGTAGCGCACGTCCCCCGGGATCGAGTCGATGAGGGGCGGATGGTCGGCGCGCGGGATCCAGCCGCCGGCGCCATCGCTGTCGGCGAGCACGTAGATCGGCGCGGTGACCGCGAAGTTGCCCGCCATCGGCGCGGCGCCGAAGTTCCAGTACATCACGGTCGCGCCCGCGGCCTTGCCGGTGCTGCGCACGAGGACGCCACCGCTGGAGGCGAGCGCGCCGTCGCTCAGTCCGTCGTTGAGGCGGATCTGCGCCACGAGCGCGGCGTCGTCCGCGATGCTCGGCACCGCGCTGCCGGCCGGCAGCACGTGGCGCGAGCCGGCCGCGTCGTCCGCGACCATCGCGTCGGGGTCGGCCGGCGGCGCGGCGTCGTAGCGGTCATCGTCGACGAGCGGCTGCAGGGCGTCGCATCCCGCGCCGAGCAGGACGACGAGCGCGAGCACGCGAGGAGGGTTCGTCGTGTTCATGGTGCCTCCGGGTTCAGAACGGACCGGCGATGCCGATGTGAACGGCGCTCTCGTCGGAGAAGTCGCTGAAGTCGTAGTACTCGTAGCTGAGCTTCAGGCGCAGCGAGGCGCGCAGCAGCACGGCGAGCCCCGCGGTGTGGCGGATCACGGCGCTGTCGCTCCGCAGCGCGCTCGACATCGAGACGTTGCCGCGTCGTCGCATGCCGTCCTCGCGCAGCACGGCGGAGATCCGCCGGCCGAGCGGCACCTCGACCTCGGCGTACGCGCCCTCCTTGACGAAGTACGGGTCGTACATCCCATCGGCGCCGGGGCCGTAGCGGAACCGCTCGGCCGGGTTGTCGCCGAGCGCCATCTCGGTGAGCCGGCGCAGGTACTCGACGCGCAGGAACACGTCGCGGGCGCGCAGGACGGCGTGCGCCCCGTAGATCGCGAAGCGGTGCTCGTGCTCGGGGTCGTAGGTCCCGCGCATCACCGAGCCACCGAGCGCGAGGCTCGTGCTCCCGGCGAGGAGCGTCACGACCGCCTGGCCGCCGAACGAGGGCCGCGAGTTGTTGTCGATGTAGTAGCTCTCGCCGGAGCGCGACGCGCGGAAGTCGAAGTCGAGCGGATCCGCGCCGGCCCGCGGGCCGCCGATCGCGTACGCGGCATAGTCGATCTGGACGTGGTTGCCGGCGAACTGCGTCCCGTTGATCTCGATCCCGTTCTCGACCCACGGCGCCGGCAAGACGCCCTGGTTCCACTCCGTCATGCGCAGCATGCGCCCCATGTCGTAGGGCAGCGGCTTGTCGCTCGTGCGGTGGTTCGCCGGATCGTGGCGCAGCGGGAACTCGCCGAACGCGGGCGAGAAGCGCCCGACCCGGATGTTGAGCTGGTCGGCGACGCGCAGATCGAAGAAGGCCATGCCGACCTCGAAGCCGTGGCAGGCGACGCAGACCTTGACGCTCGCGGAGATGTTGTCGCTGAAGTCCATCGCGAGCTTGAGCGACGCCTCGACGGTGGCGCCGTCGAACCCGAGATCGCGACCGCGTGACTCGGTCGGCACGGTCATGTAGTCGAGCTGGACCGAGCCCGCGAAGTTGCGGTGCAGCTCGGTCTGCGCCGACACGTCCGCCTCCGGTTCGTCGGCCGGCTCGTCCACGACGTCGAGGTCGAGCGGCGTGGGCGCCGCCGGCTCGGCCGCGGGCGCCGGCTCCAC
>JAIOII010001655.1 GCA_019912685.1 Kofleriaceae bacterium | reverse complement strand
CCGCCCGGCCTGCTCGCGCTCGTCGCCGGCTTCACCTGCGTGCTCGGTCACCTCGTGCAGCGGCGCATCCTCGTCCGCGGCTGGGCGGTCGTCGGCTTCGCCGCCGCGCTCGGCGCCTCCGCCGCGCTCCTCGGGATGCTCGTGCGCCTCGCCGCCGGCCTGCCGCTCGGCGGCATCCGCGAGCCGGCGATGATCGTCATGCTCGGGTTCACGACCGCGCTCTTCGGCACGCTGCTCCTCCGCCTCTACCGCCGCGTCGACGCCGCGTTCGCGCGCACGCACCGCGAGCGCGAGCACGCGCTCGAGGGGCTGGTCTCGTGATCCAGGGCAGCCCCGAGCTCGTCCGCCGCATGCGGTGGGTGATGCTGTTCCTCCTCGTCGCGCTCGGCGGGCTGGTGGTGCGGCTCTGGCAGCTCCAGGTGCTCCGCGGCGATCGCTATCGCCACGAGACCGTCGAGAACGTGGTGCACGAGCGCTACCTGCCGTCGATCCGCGGCCGCATCCTCGACCGCAACCTCGTGCCGCTCGCCGACAACCGGCCCGCCTTCAACATCTACGCGACGCCGCGCACCTTCTCGCCGATCGTCGCCGCGCAGCTCCGCCGGCTCCTCGGCCTCTCCGACGAGGAGATGGAGAAGGTGAACGCGCGCATCGAGGCGGGCAAGAAGCGCGCGCCGCGGCAGCCGGTGCTCGTCCTCGAGGATCAGGAGCGCGCGCGCGCCGCGCGCGTCGAGCAGGAGCGCTTCCGCCTCCCCGACATCGAGGTCCGGCACGAGCCCTACCGCTACTACCCGCAGGGCGACCTCGCCGCGCACGTCATCGGCTACATGAGCCAGATGACGCCGGCCGAGCTCGAGCGCAACGAGGACGAGGGCATCGCGCCCGACGAGCTCGTCGGCCGCTACGGCCTCGAGGCCGAGAAGGAGCGCGTCCTGCGCGGCAAGAAGGGCAAGGAGCGCTACGCCGTCGACGCGCGCGGCCAGCGCCTCGACGAGGCGACGGCGCGCGGGCTCATCCAGGGCGACCGCATCATCGAGCCGGTCGCCGGCTACAGCCTCGTGCTCACGCTCGACGCCCACCTCCAGAAGATCGCGGAGAAGGCGGTGGCGCAGCACGCCGCCGCCGCGGTCGCCGTCGTCGAGGTGAAGACCGGCCGCGTGCTCGCCCTCGTCTCCAAGCCGTCGTTCGATCCCAACGTCATGACCGGCCACCTCACCAGGGCCGAGGCCTACCGGCTCAACAACGACAAGCGCAAGCCGTTCATCGACAAGACCCTGCGCGCGCAGTACCCGCCGGGCTCGACCTTCAAGTTCGTGACGACGATCGCCGCCCTCGAGGACGGCCTCGCGCAGGAGGAGGAGCCGATCGCCTGCCCCGGTTACTACGAGCGCTCGGGCACGCGGTTCCGCTGCACGGGGTCGCACGGCAAGCTCGATCTCGTCGAGGCCGTGCAGCACTCGTGCAACATCTACTTCTGGACGCTCGCCGAGCGCATCGGCATCGACCGCATGGCCGAGGTCGCGAACGAGTACGGCTTCGGGTCGCGCACCGGCATCGGCTTGAACGGCGACAGCCCCGGCCGCATCCCGACCCGCGCCTGGTACGAAGGGTTCACGCGCTTCAAGATCGGCTACACGATCAACAGCGCGACCGGGCAGGGCGACGTCGAGGTCACGGTGATGCAGATGGTGATGGCGTACGCCGCGCTCGCCAACGGCGGCACGCTCTACGTGCCGCAGCTCGTCGACCGCGTCGTCCGCGCCGACGGCGGCACCGTGATCCCGTACGCGCCGCAGGTGAAGCAGACGATCGACACGCCGCCGTACGTCGTCGACCTGTGGAAGCGCGGCATGTGGAAGACGGTCAACGAGCTGGGCGGCACGGCGTACGAGCACGCGCGCAGCGACGTCGTGTCGATCGTGGCCAAGACCGGCACCGCGCAGGTGAAGGCCAAGCGCGCCAGGAAGGACGAGCCCGAGATCAAGAACTGGCACCCGTGGGTCGACCACGCCTGGTTCGCGGGCTGGGCGCCGGCCGAGGATCCCGAGGTGGCGATCGTCGTGCTCATCGAGCACGGCGGCTCGGGCGGCAAGGTGGCCGGCCCGGTCGCGCGCACGATCCTCGAGGGCTGGTGGAAGGAAGTGAGGAAGTGAGCTTCCTGAGCGGTCGCGGCTTCGATCTCCCGCGCGCCCAGGTCGGCGTGTCGCGGTGGCGCCGCTTCCGCGCGTCGGTCGACTGGCCGCTCGTCCTCGCCGTCGTCGCCATCGCGGGGATCGGGCTCCTCAACCTCTACAGCGCGACCAACGGCACGCGCCACGCCGGCAAGTTCGACCAGCAGCTGCGCTGGATCTTCGTCGGCGGCGTCGGCTTCGCGGTCGCCACGGTCATCGACTACCGCGCGATCGTGCGCCTGTCGTGGATCGCGCTCGCGATCGCGGTGTTGGCGCTGATCGTGGTCGACGTCGTCGGACGAGGCGCGAAGGGCAGCGAGCGCTGGATCCAGATCGGCGCCCTCGGCGGGCAGCCGTCCGAGCTGACCAAGCTCGCGGTCATCGTCGTGCTCGCGCGCGTCATGCAGGAGACCTCGAGCGCGACCCCGAGCTGGCAGTGGATCGTGCCGCGCGTCGTGGCGCTCGTCCTCCCCGTCGTGCTCATCGCGCTCCAGCCCGACCTCGGCACGGCGAGCCTGCTCACCCTGATCATGCTCACCATCGGCTTCCTCGCCATGCGCGACCTGTGGCCGATGGTCTACACGCTCTTCGTCATGCTGCTCGCCGTCCCGATCCTCTGGGAGACGATGCACGACTACCAGAAGACCCGCGTCCTCGCGTTCCTCGATCCCTCGGCCGATCCGACGGGCTCGGGGTGGCACACGCGCCAGTCGATCTTCGCGGTCGGCTCGGGGAAGATCACCGGCAAGGGCTTCGGGGAGGGCACGCAGAACCAGTTCGACTTCCTCCCCGAGCACTGGACCGACTTCCCGTTCTCGGTGTGGGCCGAGGAGTGGGGCTTCCTCGGCGCGCTCGTCCTGCTCGGCCTCTTCGGGTTCCTGATCGTGTGGATCCTGAACGTCGCGATGAACGCGCGCGACCGCGCCGGCGCGGTCCTGTGCATCGGCGTCGCGGCCATGACCTTCTGGCACGTCGTCGTGAACGTCGCGATGGTCCTCGGCATGGCGCCCGTGGTCGGCGTGACGCTGCCGTTCATCAGCTACGGCGGCAGCTCGCTGCTCACGTTCTTCCTCGGCATGGGCATGGTCGCGAGCGTCTCGCTGCGCAAGCACGGCTATTGACGGCGTCCCGCGCTACTCCCACGGGTCGCCGCCGCCGCCGCCGCCGCGGCCGCTGCGCGCCGACGCGAGGAGGTCCTCCATCGCGCGGTCGAGCGCCCGCCGGTCGTCGTGGTCGAGCGCGTCGATGCAGCCCTCGACGTCGTCGAGCCGCTTCGCCTCGGTGAGGCAGCGGACGGCGAGCGGCGACCAGCGGCGCGCGACGCACTGCTCGACGATCACCGCCTGCGCGCGCCCGGCGATGCCGACGATCATCGCCATCTCGACGTCGCGCGGCGACTCGGTGCGCAGGAGCGCGAGCGCGTGCTCGGCCATGCGCGTGCATCCCGCCTCGTCGCCCGCGAGCTCGGGCAGGAGCGGGCGCGGACAGGCGGCGAGCTCGTCGTCGGTGGCCGCCTCGAGCAGGCAGCGGCCCTCCTTCTTGCCGACGTGCTCCCGCTCGCAGAGCGCGTGGAGCTCGCGCACCACGCCTTCACGCTCCTCGCGCGGGGCGTAGTTGCCGAGCCGCACCGACGCGAGGCGCTCGCCGACGGCGCGGCAGTCGGCGAGCGGCGGCCGCACGCAGCGATCGGACCAGCACTCGAGGCCGGGATCGCACGTGGCGTCCTTCCGGCACATCGCGCGCTCCTCGCCGGGGCGAGGGACGAGATCGTAGGTGCACGACGCGCCGAGGACGAACGCCAGGCAGAGCCACCGCACCCGCCGATGCTATCAGGGCATGCCGGGATCCTGGCCGCCGCCGCCGCCACCGTTGCCGCCGCCGCCGCCGCCGTTCGCCGGATCGCACACCTGCCAGGCGTACGAGTCGCAGGTCATCGGATCGACGCCCTGGGCGAGGCACTCCTGCCGCACCTGCTCGACGCACATCGGGTCGGGCCCCGGCGGCGGCGGCGGGTCGGTGCACGGCGGCTCGTCGGGCGGTGGCGGCGGCTGGTTGGGATCGCTGCACGTGTCGGCGGCGATCAGCCAGCACGTCATCTCGTCGACGCCCGCCGCCACGCAGTCCTCGAAGACGCGCTGGTGGCATTCGGGATCGCCGGGATCGCCGGGCGGCGGCGGCTCCATGCCACCGCCGAGACAGCGGTCCTCGATGAGCGCCGCGCAGAGCTCGGGCGGGAGGTTCTGCGCGTAGCACTCCTCGATGGTGTCGCGCAGGCAGGACTGGACGGCGGGATCGCTGAGCGCGCTGGATGCATCGTCGTTACCGACGACGTCGCAGCCGCCCAGCGCGGTCATGGCGACGAGCGCCACGCCAAGGAAGTGGGAGCGGAACATGGACGGGCCTCCGGGGTCGATTGCCGGACAGAGCCCGCGCGCGCCGAAAACGGCTCAGGTGGTCGACGCTATTCCGGATCGTCGGACTCGCGCAGGAGGCGGGCGCGCACGCGCTCGTGCTGGCGCGCCTTGTAGGCCTCGTGGCTCTGCGGTCCGGACTCGTTGGAGAGCGCCGTCGCCTTGTCGGCGACCTGGAACTCGGTGAGCACGAACACGACGTGGCTGTCGTCCGGTCCGAGCTCGAGGTTCGGCACCAGGCGCTCGAGGCGCAGCGGCAGATCGGCGACGAAGTTGATGATGCGGTACTCGGGCCCGGAGAACTCGTTCGCCGGCGGCGCGACGCCGTCACCTTGCGCGGGGCCGGCGATGCTCGCCAGGCGCGGGCGCCGGGTGACCACGTCGTCGAGATCGATGAGCTGGTTCACCGACTCGCCGGGCACGACGTAGTTGAACGGGATGAGCTGGCGCGTCAGGGTCGCGAGCGTCGGGACCAGGTCCTCGTGGGTCGGCACGATGAGCCGGAAGCGCAGCTTGTCGTAGATGTTGGCGGCGAGCGTCGAGACCTTGGCGAGGAGCTTCGTGATCTGCGAGTCGCGCGGCTTGCGGCTCCACTCGAACTCGGCGACGGCGCAGCCGGCGGCGCGCAGGTCCTCGACGACGCGCACGACCTTGAGCTCGATCTCGCGGAAGATCGCGTCGTCGGAGACGGACAGGCGCAAGAGCGCCTGGCGCCCGGCGAGGTGATAGATGATGTGCATCACCTTGAGCACGACGCAGGCCGCCTGCTGGTGCGGGCCGCTGCGCGACGCCATGAGGAAGAGGTCGCGGGCGGCGACGTCCTCGGCGACCTCGTCGGGCAAGGGCAGGTGATAGACGCGCGTGAGGTAGTCGACGGCGTCGGCGCGCACCGCCTCCAGGCGGTTCATCTCGGCGTCGGAGGCAGGGTCGAGCTCGCAGAGCCGCAGGAAGCGATCGACCGCCGCCTCGTCGTGGAACGCGAGGCTGTGCCAGTCGACGACCGAGTCGCCGCGCAGGAGCAGGCGGACGGACTCGAGGTCATCGAGATCGAGATCGTCGAGCGTCGGCGGACGTCCGACCCGGGGCAGCACGTTTTGTCCCGGCACGGTGACAATTGTACACGGATCAGGGCAGGAAACAGGGGCCGACCGTGTCCGAGCAGACCGGCGTGCACGACCAGACTCCCGCGTCGCAGCGGCAGTCGGTGGCCATGCACGACGCGCAGCTCGGCTCCATCGGGCAGTCCATGCGACACCCGAGCGGCGCGGGCTCGGCGCACCCCGGCGCGGCGCACACGTTGGCGCAGCCGTCGAGCTGGCCGGGCTGGGTGTCGCCGGCGCACACCTGGCCGCGATAGCAGACGAGCGCGGGATCGCAGGCCATGGGGGCGGTGCCGTCGCACTGCGACGGCGGCGCGCAGGTGCACGTCGCGCAGCCGTTCTGGAGGAGCGGCGCGGTGCCGGCCGGGCAGGGCGGACAGTCCATCGGGCACATCGACTCGACGATCAGGCGGCCTTCGCTGCAGACGGCGAAGTGCGTGCAGCAGACGACGCCGTTCGGCTCGACCGTGCCCGTCCACGTGCAGACGCCGTCGAAGGCGCACGCCTGCAGGTCGAACTGGCGCAGCTCGACCTCGGCGCACGTCGTGAGGGT
>JAIOII010001654.1 GCA_019912685.1 Kofleriaceae bacterium | reverse complement strand
GCGCGGCGAGCAGCTCGCGCGCCGGGTTCGAGGAGATCGGGCCGTGGGGAACGGGCGCGGGCTCGGGTTGCGGCGCGGTGGCGGCCGACGGCAACGGTACCTGCTCGCGCACGCGGTTCACGGCGACACGTCCAGCTCGAGCACCAGCGAGGCGCGCACCGGGTGGCCGTGGCTGCTCCAGAAGCGGTGGAGCAGATCGAAGTCGTGGCTCTGCTGCACGCGCATCGCGCAGCGGCGGCCGGCGATCGGCGGCAGCGCCATGGTGGCGAGCACCTCGAGCAGCACGCCGAGCAGCTCGAGCTCCTCCTCGGCGCGCGCCGACCACGCCGAGACCACGAGGCCGAGCTGCAGGCCGCCGGGCTCGGCGCCGCGCGCCAGGCTGAGCACGGCGAGCGAGATCGCCGGGCGGCGGCCGGCCAGGGTCTCGCGGGTCGGCGAGCCGTGGATGACGTGGATCTCCTTGCGGAAGCGGGCGCGCAACGCGCCGTCGACGACGCCCTCGATCGCGCGGACCACCTCGCGCAGCGCGTGACCGGCGTCGGCCGCGCCGGGATCGTGACGCGACAGGCGGCCGAGCTCGTGCAGCTCGATGGCGATCGCATGGTCGAGGTGGCGCTGATCGAGCGGCGTGCCCTGCTGCGCGGCGAGGAAGATGCCCTTGAGCGCGGCGTTGCGGATGTCGCCGCCAGCCAGGCGATGGGCGGCGGCGAGCGCGTCGAGATCGAACGCGCCGTCGCGCGGCACCTCGGGCGGCAGCATCAGCTCCCACAGCGCGCGCCGCTCGCTCGCCTCGGGGAACGGGAACTCGATGCGGGTGTGGAAACGGCGCAGGAAGGCCTCGTCGATGGTCTGCATCAGGTTGGTGGCCAGGATGACCAGACCGTCGTGGCTCTCGATGCGCTGCAGCAGGTAGCCGACCTCGAGGTTGGCGTAGCGATCGTTCGACGACGTCACCTCGGTGCGGCTGGAGAACAGGGCGTCGGCCTCGTCGAAGAACAGGACGGCGCCGGCGCGCTCGCCGCCGCGGAGCACCTCGTCGATGTGCTTCTCGGTCTCGCCGATGTACTTGGAGACCAGGCGCGACAGGTCGACGACGTGCAGCGGCCGGCCGAGGGCGCCCGCCACCACCTCGGCGGCGAGCGTCTTGCCGGTGCCCGAGCGGCCGCTGAACAGCACGATCGGACCACGGCGCAGACGGAAGCGCGCCTCCAGCGACCAGCTCTCGGCCAGGCGATCGCGATGGCGCGTGAAGTGGATGAGACGCTCGAGCGCGGTGCGCGTGGTGTCGCGCAGCACCATGTCGGCGAAGCTGCGGCGGGTCTCGACCAGCGCGCCGTGGCGCACGGCGCCGCCGGTGAGGCGGCGCGCGGTCTCGCACAGGAAGTCGGCGCCGGCGTCGGGGGCAGCGGCGCCGAGCACGCGGCGAATCTCGTCGCTGTTGAGGCGCAGGTTGACCGCGAGCTGATCGATCGCGTCGTCGGCGAGCGGCCGGGCCGTGGCCGCGGCCTCGTCGCGCCAGGCGGCTGCGCGCTGCTGGTAGCCCAGACCAGGCAC
>JAIOII010001653.1 GCA_019912685.1 Kofleriaceae bacterium | reverse complement strand
GATCGAGAGCGCGGTCACGACGCTCGCCACCGCCGTGGCCGCCGACATCACGCTGCCGGCGGCGCCTCTCGCCACCGAGACCATCGGCCTGCACGTCACCGCGGTGTTCGAGCAGGTCGTGCAGTTCTTCGACAGCTTCGCCGCCGCGCCGCTCGCCGTCGCCGATTCGTCGGTGAGTGCGGTGCACGGCGCCGCCGTCGCGATCAGCGGCGGCCTGCGCACCACCTCGATCCGCCGGCTCGCCGTCGACCACGCGATGCGCGGCGGTTACCTGCAAGGCGACCGGCTGGTCATCGCCAACACCACCTGGCACCAGCTGCGCGGCCGCGTCCTCGCCGGGCCGGGCGAGGTCCACGCCTACGACTCGATCTTCTCGCAGATCGCCGATGGCGTCGCCGATCCGCTGGTCCTCGATCCCGACGCCGACTGGATCGCCGCACAGGTGCTGCACGCGGATCTCGAAGGGCTGCGCTTCGCCGCGCTGGGCGCCACGCCGTTCCGCGAGGCCGGCGGCCCGGTGCCCGACCCCTGGACGCCGCTCAGCGTGATCGCGCCGGTCGATCTGCGTCTGGTCGAGGGCTCGCCGCTGCACGGGCTGGCGGTGGTGCCGCCGCCCGACGCCCTCGATCCGCTCGACCGCACGCCGTTCGACGGCGCCTTCCCGCCGGAGACCGAGGCGCTGTGCGATCTCTACGATCCGCTGCGGCCCGGCGGCGCCGCCGCCGAGCGGGTGCCGCCGCCCGGCCCGGTGGTGGACTACCGCGCCCGCGACGCCGCCGCGTTCTCGGCGGTGATGATGGATCGCGCGCGCAGCACCATGAACGCGTGGACCGATCGCGGCGCCGCCGACTTCACCACCATGGTGATCGAGCTGCTCGCCGAGCGTCTGGACCACCTGGCCTACCAGCAGGAGCGGGCGGTGTCCGAGGGCTTCCTCGAGGACGCGCGGCTGCGCCGCTCGGTCGAGGACCATGTCCGTCCGCTCGATTACGCCATCGATCCCGGCCTGTCGGCGACCGTGCTCGTTCGCTTCGACGTCGACTTCGCCGGGCTGGTGGCGCTGGGCGCCGGCGATCCGACGCGTACCGCGGTGTTCCAGGAGCTGGCGAACGACGGCGCGCTCGAGATCCCGGCAGGCACCATGGTGGCGGCGGCGCTCACCGACGGCCTGGTCTTCACCACCGAGGCGCCGCTGACCTACGCCTCGGTGCTGCACGATCTCCTGCTCGACGAGCCGGTGATGCGCGGCGCCACCGGCGCCCGGCTCAAGCGCAACCCGCTGGGCCCGTCGATCACCATCGACATCGCGCTGGCCGAGGTGCTGCGCGGCGCCTGGCTGGTGCTGCGCCGTGCCGACGGCACCGGGCACGTCGTGCGGGTCACCAGCGCGACCGGCACGGAGCTGGTCGACATCGGCTGGGACCCGCGGCGGCCCGCGCCCTTCGATCTCGATCCGGCGACCACCGACGTGCTGGGCAACCTGGTGCCGGCGCACCACGGCCTGCGGGTCGCTGCCGTCGACGAGGATCAGGTATCGACCGATCGCCGCGATAGCGTGCGGGCGATCAAGGCGGCGTTGAACCTGACCATCGACGGCACCCGCGAGGTCGAGGCCGTGCTGCCGTTCCATCCCGTCAGCGTGCACGCCGCGGGTTATCCCTTCCCCGGCGAGGTGCGCCGCGGGACGCCGCAGCTCTCGGTCACCATCGAGGGCGAGCCGTGGACGCGGGTCGAAGATCTGTCGATCGAGACCGCCAATCGAGAGGTCTACGCGCTGCGCTCCAGCGCCGATGGCCGCAGCGCCATCCGCTTCGCCACCACCCTGCGTGACGGCGCGCTGCGCGGTCTGGCGCTGCCGCAGCGCACCGCGGCCATCACGATCGATCCGCTGATCGGCCTGGGCACGGCCGGCAACGTCGGCGCCGACGTGCTGACGCGCCTCTTGTTCATTCCCTTCGATCAGAGCCGCACGCGCTTCTACGCCGACCTGTTCCAGCAGCAGCCCGAGCTGCTCCGCGCGGTGATCTCGGTCGACAATCCGCTGCCGGCGGTGGGTGGGCGCGACCCCGAGGCGCTGCCGCGCATCAAGTACCGCGCGCCGCTGCTCCTCCTGCGACCGCTGTCGGCGGTCGCGCCCGAGGACTACGTGCGCGTCGCGACCTCGCTGCCCGAGGTGGCGGCGGCGCACGCGACCGTGGTGCCCGGCGTGGTGCGGCCGATCGTGCGCGTGACCGTGCTCCTGCGCGACGAGGACACCCTCGACGACGACGAGCGGCTGCGGCGGTGGGCGCTGGTGCGCAAGGCGCTCGAGGACGCGCGGCTCCTCGGCTACGACGTCGAGACGGTGCCGCCGCGCTGGGTCGGGCTCGACCTCGACGTGGTGGTCGACGCCGAGCCGTCGGCAGAGGCCGGCGCGGTGCGCGACGCGGTGCTGGCCGCGGTGGTGGGCGACGGCGGCCTGTTCGATCCCGACGTCAGCGGGCTGGGCGGCGACGTTCACCTCGCCGACCTGTACCGGGCGGTGGCCGGCGCCCGCGGCGTCGCCTCGGCGCACGTGCGACGCTTCCGCCGCCTGGCGCTGGGCGCGCCCGAGCGCGTCACCGAGGGCGTGATCGCCATCGCTCCCGACGAGGTGGCGATCGTTCGCGGGCCCGGGCGCCCGGAGGCCGACGGCATCTTCTCGGTCACCGTGTGCGGAGGCCTGACGTGAGCGCGAGCCGCGTGCCCGGTCGCCATCTGCGTCGCACCCAGCATGCGCTGGTCGGCGCGCTCGCCGGCGACGCGCGCGCCACCTTCGCGCGCGCCGGTCTGCCGTCCTGGGATCCCACCCGCCGCTCCGGCGACGGCGAGCTCGATCTCGGCCGCGGCCTGCTCGACAGCTTCGCGCTGGCGCTGCACGTGCTGTGGACCTACCAGCAGGCGTGGGCCGAGGAGAGCTTCCTCGCCACCGCGCGGCTCGACACCTCGATCGACAAGCTGCTCGGCCACGTCGGCTACTGGCCGCGGCCCGGTATCGCCGCGAGGGGCGTGATCCACCTGCGGGCTCGCGCGGGCGCGCCCGGCGTGGTGTCTCGCGGCTTCCAGCTGCTGTCGCCGCCGCGCGGCGAGGAGCCCGAGGCGAGCTTCGAGACCCTCGAGCCGCGGCGGATCGATCCGCTGCTCAACGAGCTGCGAGGTTTCGTGCCACCTGCCGATCGCGCCGCCGCGACGCCGCCGATGTCGGGCGTGCCGTCGGAAGAAGCGGGCGAGCCCACGGTGCCGGTGC
>JAIOII010001652.1 GCA_019912685.1 Kofleriaceae bacterium | reverse complement strand
AGGAGATGGTCGCCGAGAGCCGGCGCGGCGAGACGTTCCTGCTCGGCGCGACGACGTGCCGCGTGAACGCGCCGACCGCGCGCCCGAGCTCGACCGGCCGCCCCGGACCGTCGCCGCGCCAGAACGGCATCTTGCCCGGCTCGCCCGGCGCCGGCGCCACGATCACGCGATCGCGCGTGATCTCCTCGATGCGCCACGTCGTCGCGCCGAGCAGGAACGTCTCGCCGCGCCGGCTCTCGGCGACCATCTCCTCGTCGAGCTCGCCGAGCCGCGGCCCGCCCTCGCCGAGATGCACGGGGTAGAGGCCGCGATCGGGGATCGTCCCGCCGTTCACGACGGCGAGCAGCCGCGCCCCCGGCCGCGCCGTCACCGTGTCGGCGGCGCGATCCCAGACGAGCCGCGGGCGCAGCTCGGCGAGCTCGTCGGAGGGATAGCGCCCCGACAGCATGTCGAGCACGCCGTCGAGCGCCGCGCGCCCGAGGCTGCGGAAGCTCGCCGCGCGCCCGACGACGCGCGCCAGCTCGCTCACCGCCCACGGCCGCGTCGCGCACATCGCGACCACCTGCTGCGCGAGCACGTCGAGGCAGTTCTCGGGCAGGTGGATCGGCTCGACCTCGCCGTCGAGCATGCCGCGCGCGCACACCGCCGCCTCGAGCAGGTCGCCGCGGAACTTGGGCACGATGCGACCGCGGCTCACGGCGCCGACCTGGTGCCCCGCGCGCCCGATGCGCTGGAGCCCGCGCGCGATCGCCCCCGGCGACTCGATCTGCACCACGAGGTCGACGGCGCCCATGTCGATGCCGAGCTCGAGCGAGCTCGTCGCCGTGATCGCGCGCAGGACGCCGGCCTTGAGCTCCTCCTCGATCGCGAGGCGCTGGAGCCGCGCGACCGAGCCGTGGTGCGCGCGCACCAGCTCCTCGTCGGGGCCGGCCTTGCCGGTCGCGCGCGCGAGCTCGGTGAGCTGCGTCGCCAGCCGCTCGGCGAGGCGGCGGCTGTTGACGAACAGGATCGTCGAGCGGTGGGCCAGCACCAGCTCGAGGAGCCGCGGGTAGATCGACGGCCACAGCCCGCCGCCCGGCGAACCGCGCGCCTCTTCCACTTCCACGGGCGACGACGGATCCGGCGGCGGCGGCGCCGTCATGTCCTCGACCGGCACGATGATCTGGAGGTCGAGGTGCGGGCGCTCGCCGGC
This sequence comes from Kofleriaceae bacterium, assembly GCA_019912685.1. GTDB lineage: Bacteria > Myxococcota_A > Polyangia > Haliangiales > Haliangiaceae > UBA2376. The sequence goes on along the minus strand of JAIOII010001652.1, from coordinate 11,385 downwards.
GTCGACGATCGCGACCGGGCGGTCCCCGCCCAGGTAGCGGGCGACCTCGGCGAGCGGACGCTGTGTCGCCGACAGCCCGATGCGCTGCGGCTCGCGCCCGCCGCCCGACGTCACCAGCTCGCTCAGGCGCTCGAGCGAGAGCGCGAGGTGCACGCCGCGCTTGGTCGGCGCGAGCGCGTGGATCTCGTCGACGATGACGGTGTCGACCGTGGCGAGCGCGTGGCGCGCGGCGCTACCGAGCACGAGGTAGAGCGACTCCGGCGTCGTGATGAGGATCTCGCCCGGATCGCGCAGCTGGCGACGGCGCTCGGTCGCGGGCGTGTCACCGGTGCGCACGTCGATGCGCGGGACGTGCAGCGGGACGCCGCGCGCCGCGGCCACGCGCTCGAGCCCGGCGAGCGGCACGCGCAGGTTCTTCTCGACGTCGTAGGCGAGCGCCTTGATCGGCGAGACGTAGACGACGCGCGTGCCCTTCGCCGGCGGCGCCGCGGCCGTCAGCCGGTCGAGGCACGCGAGGAACGCGGCGAGGGTCTTGCCGCTGCCGGTCGGCGCGAGCATCAGCGTGTGCTCGCCGGCGGTGATGCGCGCCCAGCCCTCCGCCTGCACGCGCGTGGGCGCGGCGAAGCTCTCGGCGAACCACGCCCGGGTGACCTCGGAGAACATGGCGACTACTCGTCGTCGCCGCCGCGTCCGGCGCCGAGCTTGCCGATGCGCGGGTCCTCGCCCTTGTCGTCCTCGTCACCGAAGAGGCGGATACGCGAGCCGTTGCGGTTGTGGCCGATCGCGTAGACCACGCCGGCGACGCCCGAGAGCGGCAGCGCCACCATCATCACCGGCATCAGGAGGAACATGGGCACGATGCTCGTGATGAGGCCGAGCGCGAGCAGGTAGACGATCGCCGCCGGGATGCTCTCGCGCCACGCGCCGGCGTAGAGCCAGCCGAGGGGCCCGAGGAAGAACGAGAGCGCGCCCGAGATGAGCCACGACTTCTCGCCGGCCTCGCGCGGCTTGCTCAGCTCGTGCTTGGCGTCCGACGCCTTGCGGGCCAGGTCGAGCGCGGTCTCGAGGTCGCCGGCCCGATCGCGCTCGCGCCCGCGGTTCCCGGACTTCGCCTTGACGATGGCGGCCTGCCGGTCACGCAGCTCGTCGCGCTCGGCCTGCTGCCTGGCGCGCTGCGCCTTGACGCGCGCCTCGGCCTGGGCCCGGACCGCGCGCTTGGCGTCGGAGTCGGCCTTGACCTCGGCCTCCAGCGCCTCGAGGCGCGCCTGGAGCTCGTCATCGTCAGCTGCGGGCACCGGACGAACTATGGCATGATCCCGACGTGCGCGTCGCTCACCCGGTTCTCGGCCTCGCCCTGGTCTGGCTCGTCGCCGCGTGCGGGGAAACCCAGGCGCCCAAGGGGACGAGCGCGCCGAAAACCGCCGCCGCCCGCGCGAAGGCCGAGAAGGCCGAAGCCGACGAGGACCCGGTCTCCGGCAAGGGCAAGAAGTGGGGCGGCTGGCGCTACCAGGGCAAGCGCGACGACTGCTTCTTCCTCGTGAAGCGCAAGTGCTACACCGAGCGCGCCGCCGCCTGCGAGGCCGCGCGCTGCGGCAAGAAGCAGTGCGTCCTCGACGGCGCCGGCCCGGCGCAGGTTCGCTGCGAGTAGGCGCGAACCGCTACGCGTGACAGTCGCAGCGGTCGCCGGGCTTGATGCCCGAGTCGCGCATGCGATTGACGCACCGCTTGTCGCACGACACGTCGGTCGCGACCCGCAGGAGCGAGCAGCGCTTGACGTCGAGCCAGCGCCGGGTCTCCAGGTCGCCGACGAAGTCGATCACGGCGGAGCGACCGTAGGGCGTGCAGAAGACGCGGTGGCGCTCGACGGTCGGCGAGTCGCCGCGATGGGCCCACAGCCATCGAGCGGCGTGCGCGGAGACGCCGACGAGCGCACCCAGGATGGCAACGACCAGCGCGCCGGCCGCGCTGCCGGTGCCCAGGCCCAGCGCGAACCCGATCACGAACCCGATGAGTGCCGCACCCATGGCCGACTCCTTGCGGTGGTTTCGATCGAGCGTAGTCCCTCGCGCGCGGCGCGACGTGACGCTCGATCAAGTTCCGCCGCCGGCCGTCGCCGCGTCAGGCCTTCGCCTTCGCCCGGACGCTGACGACCTTGGGGATGCGCACGCGCGGGCCAACGCGCACCGAGAGCGACTTCACGTTGCGATAGAACTCGCCGTCGATGACCGGCTCCATCAGCTCGCCGCCGACGGCCTCGAGCACCATCGTCCGGCACGGACGGTCGAGGACCTGACGGCCCACCATCTCGTCGCCGCGCGCCATGCGCGGCAGGTTGCGCGCCACCGCGAGCGGCGAGGGCGTGCCGACGATCGCGTTCATGAGGCCGGCCTGGTCGGCCTTGCCGAAGAACTTGAGCACGTTGCCCAGGTTGATCGACATCGACGCGACGTGGATGCCGGTGTACTCCTCGCCGGGCAGGATCATCCCGTCGAGCGTGATGCGCGCCCGCGTCGGGCGGAAGATGTGGTCGGCGTACTCCGCCCAGCGCGCGACGCCGGGGATGTGCCGCAAGGGCGTCATCGCGATCGGCATCGACATGATCGTGCGCCCCACGACCTTCATGATCGTGCGCGGGTTGGGATCCGCGTCCTCGTAGTACTTCGAGAAGAAGCGCTGGCCGACGCCGCCGGCCGCGGCCGCGAAGCCGTAGGTGCGGAACGAGCGCTCGCCGTCGGACGTCACCTCGACGCCGTCGATCACCATCGAGTCGACCTCGGTCTCCTCGACGCGGTGGCCGCCTTCGATCTTGCGGCGCAGCGTCGCGAGCAGGCCCTCGGCGTCCCCCTTGATGCCGACGTTGTTCGCGATGAAGTCGATCGTGCCGCCGTTGGTCGGCATGGTGAGCGGCATCGTCACCTGCTGGCCGGCGAACTCCTCCTCCTGCAGCACCTCCATGCCCATGCGCAGCATCCAGTGCAGCGCGCCGTCGCCGCCGTCGGCGACCCAGTAGCGCGCGCGCTTGCGGAGGAAGTCGCGGAGGACCGGCTTGATCGAGTCGAGCGTCGCGGTCTCGTGGACTTCGCCCAGCGCCCCGACGATCGACTGCAAGCGAGCCGCCCGGTCGGGCTTGCCCTTGTTCTTGCGGCTGTTGGGGTTGGTGATGACACCGATCTGCATCGAGAGGACTCCAGGAAGACGGCCCCCCAGACTGCAAGAAGCCGGCCCGACGACGCGGTGCGTAAGCCCCCGGAATCAAAAGGTCGGACCGCGCAAACCAGCGCCCGTCCTGCGAAACCCGTTACGCGCTGATGGCGAAACTGTGTAGTGCCCGTGGCGGGCCGGGATCGCTTCCGAAGCCGAGTCGGACTCGCTCAGAAGGCGTCGATCACCGTCACCGACGACGCGGGCAGCGTGACGAGGAACGCGTTCGTCGCCGCGGGCGAGATCTCGCCGGCGGGATCGATCGTCGCGGCGTCACCATCGAGGACGAATGTCGCGGCCGCCGCGATCGTCCGCGGCGCGGCGATGCGAACCGCGGCGGTGAGCGGCGCGTCGTGCTTGTTGACGAGCACGATCTTCTGCCGCGCGCCGAGGCCGACATCGGAGGCGTACGCGGTGACGCGCGTGAGGTCGCTCGACGTGGCCTGGATGCTCGTCTCGCCGAACGTGGCGCCGTTGCCGTCGTAGTTGGTGTAGACGCGGAGCCCGGCGAGCGTGTAGCGCTCGCGCGCCGGCGAGCGGAGGAGCCAGATCGTCGCGGCGTCGACCTGCTCGCGCCCGAAGACGCCGAGCACGTCTGCGGTCGCGATCGCGCCGCTCACGTGATCACCGCCGCCGAAGTTCCACTCGGTGAACGACAGCCTGGTGCCGGGGTAGTGCGCGGCGATGTCGGCCCGCAGGCCGGGGATGAGCGCGATCGGCGCGCGCAGGACGTCGTTCACGATCCACGAGTCCTCCTCGTAGGTCGGATCCCAGAGCGAGCGCGGCGCCTGCACGCGCGCGGCGGCGCCCTGCGCGCTGTCGACGTCCGAGATGCGGACGCCGTCGCCACGCGCCTCCGGGTACCAGTGCAGGTCGAGGTAGTCGACCAGGCGACGGCCGGCGGTCGTCTCCGCGGCGCGCAGCTCGTCGAGGAAGAACGGGATGAAGGGACGGCCGCCGGCGTCGGTCGCGCCTTGCAGGTTCATGAAGCCGGCGAAGCCGTAGCTGACGAAGCCGAGGGTCTCGGCCTCGGGCCACGCGTCCTTGGCGGCGGCGGCGAAGCGCGTGGTGCGCTCGACGAGCTCGGCGTAGGTCACCGGGCTCGGGTGCACGCGCGGGTGCGTCGACGACCAGAGGTCGGGCTCGTTGTCGAGCGAGAAGAGGACGCGCACGTCGCCCCAGGTGCGGCGCACGAAGTCGACCGCCTCGTCCTGGTAGACGGCGCCGTCGTTCATGTCCGGCGTCGTCGCGAACGGCGCGCCCTTCCTCGCGACGTTCTGCCGGAAGCGCGTGGTGAGGTAGTCGCCGCCCGAGCTCTGCACGTCGCCGACGCACGCGGGCGGCCCCTGCCCGCCGTCGCCCAGGTCGTCGTGATCGGCGGCGACGACGTCGATGATCGGCAAGGTCAGGATCGCCGCGGTGCCGCGGGCGCGCGCGTCGTCGAGGAGCCCGCGGAACGCGTTGGCCGGCGGCGTGCCCGGTCCGCCGAGGAGCCCGTCGTTCTGGTTGCAGTAGTCCTCGCCCGCGTTGGACGCGTTGTTCTCCCAGTTGTACGCGGTGAGCCGGTTGCCGCCGGCGCGCACGACCTGCGGGCGATCGCGCGCGAGGTCGGCGCCGCCGTTGATGCCGTAGACGAGCGGCGAGATCGCGACGCGCGCGGTGTCGGCGCGCACGTCGATGCGGACGTCGGCCGCGCCGGGCTCGCCGGGCTCGACGATGTCGCCGAGCCCCGCATCGACGTCGTCGCCGTCACCGTCGCCGTCGTCACCGCCGCAGGCGCCGCCGACGACGACGCACGCGGACACGAGGAGCCGGGAGGTGGCGCTCATGCGCCGATGGTACCGGATCACGCGGCGAGCGCGCTGATCACGCGACGCGCCGCCGGACCGAGGCGCGCGCCCGCGCGGTGATAGATGCGCGGCGTGAACACGTGCGCATGCCCGCCCGCGTAGCGGAGCACGCGCAGCGCGCCGCGGCGGAGCTCGGCGCGGCACAGGTGCTCGGGCAGCCAGCCGACGCCGATGCCGGCGAGGATCGCGGCGCGCTTGGCGTGGAAGTCGTTCAGATCGATCGTGACGCGGCGCTCGAGGCCGTCGGTGGGGAGCGCGAGCCGCGGGTCGCCGCCGCGCACGGTGACGAGCACGTGCTCGACGACGCGGTGGCGCGCGAGCGGGTGCCCGCGGTGCGCGACGAGGAGCGCGCGCAAGGGCGCCAGCCGCGTGGCGACCACGCCGGGCGCGACCGCCGGCAGGACGGCGATCATGAGGTCGGCGTCGTCGCGCGCGAACGCGGCCTCGACGCCGCCGAGGAACTCCGCCGACACGTGGATGCGCGTGGGCGCACCCTCGGTGACCATCGCGCCGACCGCGCGCAGCACCGCCTCGTCGGGGTAGATGCCGTCATAGACCACGCGCAAGGACGGCTCCCAGCCGGTGCGCATCTCCGCGCACGCGGCCGCGAGCTCGGCCTCCGCGGCGAGCAGCCGCCGGCAGTGCTCGAGCACGCGCCGCCCCGCGGCCGTGAGCTTCAACCGGTAGCCGCGGCGGTCGACGAGGTCGAGCCCGGCCTGGTGCTCCATCTGGCGGAGCGCGTGCAGGATCGCCGGGTGCCCCTTGCCGAGCGCGGCGCCGGCCTTGACCAGCGTGCCGTGGCGGTCGAGCGCGTCGAGGGCGCGGGCCTGGTCGAGGGTGATGTTCACGACGTCGACATTATATGACGATTTTTTGTGCTTTCCGTGCACACCCGCCGCACGCCACCGTCGGCGCATGGACATCCCCTACATGCGCGGCAAGGTCGCCGCCCAGGCGCACGTCGCCCTGCCCGACGGCACCGTCGAGGAGGAGTACGCGCGCGACGGGTTCGCCGGCCGCTACGCTCACCTCTACCGGGCCCACGCGCCGGTCGCGTGGACGCGCATCGAGGGCCCGCTGCGCCCGCGCGCGTACGATACCCGCGAGCTCGCGCCCGGCGCCGACCACGTCGATCGCACGACGCTCCTCGCCAACCTCGACGTGCGCGTCCACGTCGGCGCGCTCGACGCGCCGATGCCCTACGTCTTCCGCAACGCCGACGGCGACGAGCTGATGTTCGTCCACGCCGGCAGCGGTCGGCTCGAGACCGACTTCGGCCCCCTCGCCTACCGCGAAGGCGACTACCTGCTCGTGCCGCGCGGCACCTGTTACCGGCTGGTGCCGGCCGCGGCCACGCGGCTCCTCACCATCGAGACCGCCGGCGAGCTGCGCGTCCCCGATCGCGGCCTCCTCGGGCAGCACGCGCTCTTCGATCCGGCGGTGATCGAGGTGCCGACGCCGACCGGCAAGAGCACGCTCGCCGCCGACGCGCGCGGCGAGTGGCAGGTCGTCGTCCAGCGCGACTGCGCGCTCACCCGCATCTTCTACCGCCACGATCCGCTCGACGTCGTCGGGTGGAAGGGCACGCTCGCGCCCATGCGGCTCAACGTCGCCGACATCCGGCCGGTGTCGAGCGAGCGCTACCACCTGCCGCCCACCGCGCACGCGACGTTCGCGGCGACGGGCGCGGTCGTGTGCACGTTCCTCCCCCGCCCGCTCGAGACCGGCGACCCGCGCGCGCTGCGCGTGCCCTTCTACCACTCGAACATCGACTACGACGAGGTCCTCTTCTATCACCGCGGCTCGTTCTTCAGCCGCACGGGCATCGCGCCCGGGATGATGACGTTCCACCCGCAGGGCATCCACCACGGCCCGCAGCCGGGCGCCGCCGAGCGCGTGCGCGACGCGAGCCGTACCGACGAGATCGCCGTGATGATCGACACGCGCCGCCCGCTCCACCCGACGGCGGCCGCGCTGGCGATCGAGCACCCCGACTACTGGAAGAGCTGGCAGGCCGGAGCCGAGGAGACGCCATGACCGACACGATCGCGACCAACCCCTGCGCCCTCGAGGGCATCGACTTCGTCGAGCTGGCCGGCCCCGAGCCCGATCGCCTGCACCGCCTGCTCGTCGCGTTCGGCTTCTCGCGCACGCAGCACCACCCCGAGCGCGGGCTCGATCTCTACGAGCAAGGCGACATGACGTTCCTGCTCCATCGCGCCGACGGCGGCCACGCCGCGCGCTTCGCCCGCGAGCACGGCCCGTGCATCCCGGCGATCTGCGCGGCGCGACCCTCGTCGACGGCGACCTCGCGAAGGGCAGCGAGGTCGTGCCGGCCATCGACGGCATCGGCGGCAGCCTCATCTACCTGATGGACGGCTGGCGCCACCCGCAGCGCTGGGCGCGCCTCGGCTTCGTCCCGCACCCGCGCCCGGTGGTCGTCCCCGCCAAGGGCTTCCGCGCGATCGATCACCTCACCAACAACGTGCCGCGCGGCACCCTCGGGCGCTGGGCGTCCTTCTACAAGGACATCTTCGGCTTCACCGAGGTCCGCTACTTCGACATCCGCGGCGTGCGCACCGGCCTCACGTCGTTCGCGCTGCGCTCGCCGTGCGGCACCTTCTGCATCCCGATCAACGAGGGCACCGAGACCCAGAGCCAGATCGACGAGTACCTCGCGCAGTACAACGGCCCGGGCATCCAGCACCTCGCGTTCCTCACCGACGACATCCTCGCCTCGCTGCGCGCGCTCGACGACACGGCGATCGAGACCCTCGACATCGACGACGACTACTACGCGACCGTCTTCGACCGCGTGCCCGGCGTGCGCGAGGACCGGACCGAGATCCGCCGGCGCAACGTCCTCGTCGACGGCGACGCCGACGGCTACCTCCTCCAGATCTTCACCCGCAACCTGATCGGCCCGATCTTCATCGAGATCATCCAGCGCCGGAACCACCTCTCCTTCGGCGAGGGCAACTTCGGCGCCCTCTTCCGCTCGATCGAGCGCGATCAGCAACGCCGCGGCGTCTTCGACCAGGGCGCCCCGACTTCGCGCTAATCTCGCGGCGTGCGCGCCGCGGTCTGGGCCTACCTCGTCTGTGCCTTCATCTGCGTGGTCGGCGTCTTCCTGCCGGCCAGCGAGATCGTCATCGGCGCCCCGCCGCTCGCGAAGCACGAGTCGCTGTCGCTCCACGACATCTCGAACAGCCAGGAGACGGTCGAGTCCGTCCTCGCCGAGTACCGAGGCAGCGCCGGCAAGAAGGTCGGCGCCGCCGTCCTCGGCAAGGTCGCCCCGCACCTGAAGGGCAAGGCCGCGAGCGGCGCGAGCGACGTGCAGGACGCGATGAACGCCCTCGACTCGCTCCGGGACGAGGACGTGAAGACCGTCGGCACGATCACCACGGTCACCATGTGGACGCTCCTCGGCCTCCAGGTCGCGGCCGCCCTCCTCCTCTTCGGGCTCGCCACGATGTCGTCGCGCCTGCGCGTCGTCGGCGCCCTCGTCGCCACCGCCCTCTCCGCCGCGATCGGCATCGCCATCCTTCTCGTCCTCCAGCGCGTCGTCGCCGAGGCCAACGCCGAGCTCGAGCTCGAGCTGTTCTCGCTCCGCGTCGGCGCCTACCTCATCCCCCTCGCCGCCTGCGCCGGCCTCGCCGCGGCCATCGCCGTCCTCGTGCTGCAGGCGCGCGAGCGCGCAGCGGTTGCGCGACGCGCGACGGCCTGACGCAGCCGGTGCGCCCTCAGGGCGCGGGCGCCGGCGGAAGGAGCACGCCGTCGATGACGTGGACCACGCCGTTCGAGGCGCGCACCGACGCGACGATCTTGGCGTCGTTGACGGTGATCGTGCCGTCGGGCGCGACCTTGATCGCCACCCTGGCGCCGTTGGACATGCCGAGCGACATGCCGTCCTTCAGGTCCTTGGCCTCGTAGACCGACGTCGTCGCGTGGTACTTGACGATCTCCTTCAGCTCCGCCTGCTTGGCCGGCTTGACCAGCTCCTCCACGGTGCCGGGCGGGAGCTTGGCGAACGCGTCGTCGGTCGGCGCGAACACCGTGAGCGGCCCCGGGTTGGCGACCGCGGTGACGTAGTCGGCGGCCTCGAGCGCCGCGACCAGGGTCGTGTGATCCTTGGACGCCATCGCGATGCTCACGATGTTGTTGGGATCCAGCGGCGGCGGCGTGGACTTCGCCGGGGCCGCTGCGGTGGCGGCGGTCGCGCTCGTCTGCGTGGGCGCAGGTTGTTCCTGCGTCTTCTTGCAGCCGGCGATGACCACCAGGGCGAGGAACGGAAGCGCGATGAATCGGCTCATGGGGCGCCGCCGTGCACCGCGCGTACCAACGCCGCGGGCGGCACGGACGGCGACGGGGCGCTCGCCGCGGGGGACGACGGCGGCCAGACCGCGCGGCATCGCCGCACCGTGATGCCCGCGATTGGAGTGCTCCTGCCAGCGCCCGACCACGATGCGTGTTGCGCTTGATGTCGGGTCCGCCCTGCCGGCCGGCATGGCCGCGCGCGGATGGATCTTGACAAACGTGCCAATATAAAATATAAGCGAGAATCAAATGAGGCGAGCGGCGAAGGGAAGTGAGCAGCTGCAGCTCCGGCTGCGCAAGCCAGGGCGTGGGGGACCGCGCCCGGGGGCCGGGCGGCCACGCAAGGCGGATGCGATCCGGCACGATGCGCGACCGGAGGTGTCGAAGAACCGGCCGCTGCACGTGTCGATGCGAACCCACAGGGACGTGGGCAGGCTGCGCCGGAGGGACGCCTATCAAGCGGTGCGCGGCGCGGTGGCGACGTGCCTCGGCCGGCGCGACTTCCGCATCGTCCACGTCAGCATCCAGGCGAACCACATCCACGCGCTCGTCGAAGCCAACGACAAGCGCGCGCTCGCCAACGGCATGCGCGCGTTCATGATCTCCGCGACCAGGCGGCTGAACGCGCTGCGCGGGAGGAAGGGCCAGGTCTTCACGCAGCGCTATCACGCCGTGCAGATCGGCTCGCAGCGCCAGGCGAGAAATGCGCTGGCCTATGTTCTCAACAACTGGCGGCGCCACCGCGAGGACCTCGACGGGCGGGCGCAGCGGCGCGCGAACGTCGACCCGTACTCGACCGGGATCCTGTTCGACGGCTGGAAGGTCGACGGCCGCCCGTTCACGTTCGGCATCCCGCCGGGCTACGAGCCGATGTCCGTCCACGCGCCGCGCTCGTGGCTCCTCACGGTCGGCTGGCGCGAGCGCGGGTTGATCGACGTCCGCGAGACGCCGGGGCCGCTCGCCGGATCATCGCCGCGCTCCCGTCACGGAGCGCGTACGGGAGCCGTCAGCGGCCGGTGAAGCGGGGGTCGCGCTTCTCGAGGAGGGCGGCGATGCCCTCGGCGGCGTCGGCGGTGACGACGGACTCGGCCTGGGCGAAGGCCTCGAGGTAGGCGGCGCCGCGCGGGTCCCAGCCGAGGCCGCGGTAGAGGGCGCGCTTGGTCTCGCGGACGGCGACCGGCGCGCTCGCGGCGATGGCGCGGGCGAGGTCCATGGCGCGCGGCAGGACGTCGGCGGCGTCGACCGCGGTGAGGAGGCCGATCCGCTCGGCCTCGTCGCCGTCGACGAGGCGGCCGGTGAACAGCATCTCGGCGGCGCGCGAGACGCCGACGAGGCGCGGCAGGATGTAGCTGATCGCCATGCCGGGCGCGAGGCCGAGGCGGGTGAAGTTGGCGCCGTACTTCGCGGTGCGCGCGCCGATGCGGATGTCGCAGGCCATCGCCAGGCCGAAGCCGCCGCCGATCGTGTGGCCGTTGAGCGCCGCGACCACCGGCACGGTGATGTCGAGGACGCCGAGGAACGGCTGGTACATCGCGTAGCTCTTCTCGTGCGGCGCGCGCCACGCGCCGCCGTCGTCGCGCTGGAGCACCGACTTGAAGTCGGCGCCCGCCGAGAAGCACGCGCCGGTGCCGGTGATGACCACGCAGCGCAGGTCGGCCGCCGCGCGCGCCGCCGCCACCGCCGCCGCGAACGCGTCGAGCAGCTCCGGCGTCATGCTGTTGCGGTTGTCCGGACGGTCGAGCGTGATGACGCCGATCGTGCCCTCTACCTCGAAGCGTACGGCTGCGGTCATGGTGCCGCGCAGCGTACCCGATGAAGTCAGCTCGGCGGGACGCGATACGCGAGCTCGACGAAGTCGACCTCGGGCTCGCGCTCGCCGGCGCTCGTGAGCTCGAGCCGGTACTGGACGTAGCGGCGGGGCGGCAGGCCGGCGGGGTCGCCGTCGGCGACCGGCTCGGACCAGGGCTCGCTCGCGCAGGCTTCGGGGGTGTCGCAGGCGCGCAGGCGCACGGCGACG
>JAIOII010001651.1 GCA_019912685.1 Kofleriaceae bacterium | reverse complement strand
TCGCCAGGCCGCGCAGCTCCGCCGGCGTGGCCCCCGCGTCCTCGAGCGTTCGCGACAGCTCGCGCGCCTCGCGCCACAGGGTCGCGAGCTCGACGCCGAGCTTCGCGTACGCGCCCGGTGACGGCTCGACCTCCTCGATCGTGGTCGAGAGCTTCGCCAGCGCCGCCCGCAGCGCCTGCAGCTCGGGATCGACGGCCTCGAGGAACGCGCGCGACTTCTCGAGGTTGTCCCACGTGCGCTGGAGCGCGCGATCGAGCGACGGCGGATCCTTGCCCCGGAGCTCGTCGCCCTCCTTCACCGGACGCCCCGGCTCGCGCGTCGCGCCCGGCGGCGGCCCCACCTCGAGGTAGCGATCGGAGAGGACGCCCTTCGACGAGATGAAGAAGTCGCCGTCGACCGGCACCATGTGCCGGTAGTCGTTGTCGACGCGCACGGTGACGACCGAGCCCCCGCCCTCCGCGAGCGCGATGCTCTCGACCTTGCCCGCGATCCGTCCCGCGACGATGAGCGGGGCGCCCTCCTTGAGCGCGCCGCTGTGGCCGAAGGTCACGCGCACGCGGACGCCACCGGCGAGGTCGAGGCGCGGCAGGACGGCGACGACGAACACCGCGCCCGCGAGGATGACGCCCATCATGATGGCGCCGACGCGCTGCTGCGCTCGCTGGTCGCCACCGGGGATCACGAGGTCGCGCCCCCTACTCCTTCCAGAAGAACTTCCAGGGATTGCGCTTGAGATCGCGGATCAGCTCGCGCACGTCGACGTAGACGTCGTCCTTCGTGAGGAGCGCGCCCGCCGTGCCCTTGCCCTTGCGCAGGTCGGTGACCATGCCGTCGACGTTGTCGATGAGGCCGCCGGCCTTCTGCACGGCGGTCGCCGCCTTGTCGGCGACGCCGATCGCGCGCTCGACGCGGTCCTCGGTGACGATGCCGGTCACGCGCCGCCCGTCCTGGAGGAGCGCGACGGCCTCGGGCGTGACCGTGTCGATCGCCTTCTTGCTCGACACGAGCAGCGCGTCGGCGTCGCTGACCGTCTTCTTCACCATGGCCGGATCGAGCCCGGCGTTCACCTTGGTCAGGGTCTCGTTGGCCTCGGCGGCCAGGTCGCTCGTCGACGCGATGAGGCGGCCGACCTGCTCCTTGTTCTCGCGCAGGAGCTGGTCGACCGAGCCGACCGCGCTCGCGCTGTTCTGGAGCAGGTTCTTGATGGTGTCCTTGTCCTCGGTGAGGACCTCCGACAGCGAGTCGAGCACGTCGTAGAGCCGCGACAGCACGAGGTCGGTGCGCGGCGGGTTCCGCCCGACGACCCTCGTGCCCGGGGCGAGCGGCGGATCGTCCCAGTTCCGGCCCGGCACGATCTCCAGGTACTGCTCGCCCAGCACGCCGGCGGTGTTGATGAAGAACTCGGCGTCCTTGCGGATCGACTGGCGCGCCCGGTTCTCGATCCACGCCTCGACGCGCACGTACACGCGCCGCCCGCTGGCCTCGTCGAGCTTGCCGCCCATGAAGCGGACGTCCTCGATCTTGCCGACCTTGATGCCGGCGACCTTCACCGGCGCGCCCGGCTGCAGGTTGCCGCTGTAGTCGTAGTCGACGTAGAGCGTGTAGCCGCCGGACAGGGAGAAGTTGCCCAGCACGAACACGAAACCGACGAGGATCACCGTGGCCACGATGATCAGGAGTCCGACCCGGAACTCGAGGCCGCGCTCGCGCATGCGCCCGCGAGGCTAACACGGTGCGGCATGGCGGCCTACGGCCGCCGAGCCCGTCAGGCTATCGCCCGACGGGCGGCCTCGGGCCTCGGGCCTCGGGCCTCGGGAGACGGCCTCAGGCGTCGGGCGCGGCGTCGGTCTCGTCGGCGTCGACCCCGGCGTCGATCATCGGCGCGTCGATCTCCTGAGCGTCGATCACCCGGGCATCGATGGTCGCCGCGTCGGTCTCGGCGCCGTCGGGGTCGGCGGCGTCGATCGGCTCGTCGGGGGCGTCGACCTCGAGCGCGTCGGCGGTCACGTTCCCGGCGCAGACCGGCGGGCTGGCGCCGAGGTCGCAGACCAGGCCAGCGGCGCACTCCGAGGAGGCGACGCACTCCTCGCCGGCTTCCTTGAGGGCCGATCCGCCGCAACCGACCACCACCAGGAGGCACGCGATGCGGTACCGCATGCCCCCAGCGTAACCGAAATCCGCCTACTCGCGGACGAGATCCGCCGGCGCGGTCGAGAAGTTCAGCTCGACCGAGATGCCGTCGACGAAGCGCTTCTTGCCATTCGAGTCGAGGGCCTCGCTGCACTGCATCGTGGGGGTGTCCTCGATCACGGTCCCGTCGCCGTCGATGCAGGTATCGACGACCTGGGTGTTGGGATCGCCGTCGAGGTTCTTGTCGCAGAACGCCTCGAGGCCGTCGCGGTCGACGTCGATGTCCGGGGTGCGGCAGCCGGCGTGCGGGCTCGACGGCGGCAAGGCCGGCAGCGCGAGCAGCGGGCCGAGCACGTTGGCGAACACGGCGTCGAGGAGCGAGTTCTCCGGGGTCAGGCTGATCTCGGGGACGTCGAGGCCGCGGATCGTGTCCGCCGTGTGGGCGTCGATCACGCCGCCGAGCCGGCCGTTCACCGCGACCACGCGGTCACCCGCCATCTCGATGTCGGCCTCGACGGTGGTGCCGGTGATCTTCAGCGTCAGCTCGATGCCGTCGGTGACGGGGACCGAGACCTGGAACAGCGACGGCCCGGCGACCAGCTTGAGCCCGCCGGCCTCCTGGGTCACCTCGCCCGACGTGAACGCGATGAGCGGGGCGCCCGCCGTGTCGAAGCCGCGCGGGTCGAGGCGGATCGTGTCCGGCGTGTCGTCGTACGGGTTGCACGCCGTGACGACGCCCTGCGCGTCGGTCGTGCGATCGGCGACGCCGTCGCAGTCGTTGTCGTAGCCATCGCCGCAGATCTCGGCCATGCCCGACTTGATCATGGCGTTGGTGTCGTCGCAGTCGCCGTCCATGATCGACTGGCCGTCCATGTCCATGTCGCCCGTGTCGGTCGACGCCGTCTGGTTGGGGCCGTCGTTGAGCTCGTCGGCGAGCCCGTCGCAGTCGTCGTCGATGCGGTTGTCCGCGACCTCGGCGCCGGGGATCGCCATCACGTGGTCGTTGCAGTCACCACCGTCGACCGCCGTGTCCTCGCCGTCGCCATCCGCGTCCTCCTTGTAGAGGCCGAGGTAGAGCGCGAACTTCACGCACGAGTCGGCGCCCGGCGTCGCGAAGTCGAACATCTCGAGCGGGATGAGGATGTCGTACTCGTTGAGCGACTCGAGGATGGCGTCGCGCGCCAGCGAGCCGACGCCCGCGAGCTTGTTGTCGGGATCGCCGTCCCCGTCGAGATCGAAGCCGTCGGCGAGATCGCCGATCTCGAGGAACGAGATCAGCTGGCGATGCTGGCCCTCGAGCACCGAGATCGACTGGCCCTCGCACTCGGGCTTGGGCTCGAACAGCGGTGGCAGCGTTGTATCGTCGTCGCCGCCGCAGGCACCCGCTATAGAAAGCAGGCCCGCCGCCGCGACCCCCCAGAACGACAGGGATAGGCTACGCAACATGTCTCCTCCTCGGCGCGCAGCATATGCGGGTCGCTGACCGCGGGTCAACGACCGCGTTTCGCGCCGTGGCTGCGTTCACATTCGCCGCGGCGGGCGCGATCGTCGTCACGTCGCTCGTGGGCGCGCGCGCGGCCGACGCCCACGTCGCGCCCTCGGTCGAGGAGAACAACCGCTACCTGAAGCTCACGCCGATGGGCGACCGGGTGCGGCTCGCCTACACGATCTTCCTCGGAGAACGGCCCGGCGCGGCCCTGCGCCGGCGCCTCGATCGCGACCGCGACGGGCAGCTCGACGACGCCGAGGCCGCCGCCTACGGCAAGGAGATGGCGGCGCTCGTCCACCCGCGCGTGACGGTCACGCTCGACGATCGGCCGGCGCAGATCGCGTGGACGACCCTCGACGTCGGCCTTGGTACACCGTCTGTCGCGGCCGGCGCGTTCTCGGTCGATCTCGTCGGCTGGGTGTGCGCCGCCGGCGATGCGCATCGGCTCGTGCTGCACGACACGGTCGAGCTCGACAAGCCGGGGGAGACGGAGGTCCGGCTCGAGGACGGCCCCGGCGTGCGCTTCGGCGCGCGCTCGCTCGGCGGCACGCCGATGGACGCGCTCGAGCAGAAGTGGACCGGCTCCGGTGGCCCGCTCGTGCTCGGGCTCGACGTCGCGTGGACGGTCGACGAGAACGCCACGCGCCCCGCCGACGGACGCTGCCGCGGCGGTGGTGCCGCCGAAAACGACGGCGCCCCACGCTACTGGCTGTGGGGCGCCGCGTTCGCCGTGCTCGCGCTGGTCGCTGCGGCCGGCGGCCGACTCCTGCTAGGTGGTCACCGGAAGGTGAACGGATAGCTGAACGAGCCGCCGTTCTGCGTCTTGGCGAAGGTCGCCTTCTCGACCGCCGCCGCGACGCACGAGCCGAGGGCCGCGTCCGGCTTCTCCTTCACCGTCACGCTCGAGACGGTCCCGTTGCCCGCGACCTTCACCGACACCTTCACGGTGCCCTTCGCGCTCGACTTCGCCGCGCAGCCCTCGACACGGCCGCGCACCTTGGAGATGCCGGCCGAGATGTGAGCCTTCTGCAGATCCTCGGGCAGGTTGCTGCTGCCGCCGCCGCTGCTGCCGCCGCCGGACGGCTTCGTGCCGCCGCCGCCGCCGCCACCGCCGCGATACTTCGAGCAGCACGCGGGCGGCTTGTCGGCGAGGAGGCACGCGACCTCGTCGAGGCACTTGCCGCCGCTGTCGCTGCTCGCGGCCGTCGTACCACCGCTCGGCTTGCTCGAACCGCTCGAGCCACCGCGATCGCTGCTGCTACCGCTGCGGCTCGAGCTGCTGCTGCCGCTACGGCTCGAGCTGCTGGAGCCGCGATCCTCGGGCGGCTTGGCCGACGCCGTGCCCGAGCCCGAGTCCTCGGCCGAGCCCGACCCGTCGCCGGCGCCGGTGGCGGCGGCGCTGCCGGTGCCCGGCTCCTCACCGCTGGCGCTCGCGCTGCCCGTGCCAGGCTCCGTCGCCGAGCCGGCGAGCACGTCGTTCGTGCCCTTGCCGGTCGCGCTATCGCTGCCGCCGGCGCCGCCCATCGCGACCTGGTTGTCGCCGCTGCCCTTCTTGTCGCCGGTGACGAGCACGACGACGACGATGACGAGCACGATCGCGAGCAGCGCGACCGCGCCGAGCAGCGCGTACATGAGCTTGTTGTCGCGACGACCGGCGCCGACCGTCGGGATGATCACCGCCGGCTCGCTGAACGCGGCCGTCGAGAACACCGGCAGGTCGTCGATCGAGCCGACCTTGGGACCGCCGGCCGCGGGCGCCGCGCCGCCGCTCTTGGCGGCGCCGAGGTACGCCGACGCCATCGAGCGGATGTCGATGAGGCCCGAGCCCTCACCGCCGCCGTGCTGCGCCGCACCGGACGACGAGCTGCTCGCCGCGG
>JAIOII010001650.1 GCA_019912685.1 Kofleriaceae bacterium | reverse complement strand
TCCCCGCCATGCGCCTTCACGATCGCACGCACCACGGCGAGCCCGAGGCCGGCGCCGGGCGCGCGCGAGGCCCGATAGAACTTCTCGAACACGTGGTCCTCGTCGCCGGCGGCGATGCCCGGCCCCCGGTCGCAGACCTCGATCGTCACCCGCCCGCCCGTGCGCGAGGCCCGGATCGTGATCGGCGGCGCGCCGTGGCGGACCGCGTTCTCGAGCAGGTTGACGAGCGCCTGCTCGAAGAGGACGGGATCGACCGGCACGGCGACATCGACCGGCGCCTCGACCTTCACCGCGCGTTCGCCGACGATCCGCTCGACCCGCGTGAGCGCACCGCCGATGAGCTCGTCGATCGGCACCCACTCGCGCTCGGGGACGCCGCCGGTCTCCAGGCGCGTGAGCTGGAGCAGGTTGCCGAGCATGCGCTCGAGCCGGCGCGCCTCGTCGCCGATCGTCGCGAGGAGCTCCTGCCGCGCCGCCGGCGGCACGGCGCCGTCGCGCGCCGACGACGCCGCCGCCGTGATGATCGCGAGCGGCGTCCGCAGGTCATGCGACACGCACGACATGAGCGAGCTCCGTAGCTCCTCCGTGCGCGCGCGCAGGTCGGCCTGGCGCGCGAGGCGCTGCTGCGTGCGCGCGCGCTCGGTCAGGGTCGCATGGCGAGGGCGCTGGCGAACATGACCAGGAACGTGACGACGTGGTCGGAGCTGGCGACGACGAACGTGTAACGGGGCGGCACGAAGCAGAGGTCGAACGCCGCAACGGCGAGCGACGCCGCGACCAGCGCAGGCCCGCGGCCGGCGAGCGACGCGAGCATGACCGCCGGCAGGTAGAGCATCCCCACGTCCCCCAGGCCGATCGACGGGTAGAGCGCCAGCCCGAGCGCGGTCGCGGCGGCGACGGCGGCTACCGCCGAGGCGTATCCCCAGGCTCGCGTGCGTCGCTCTCGGGTCACGGCGGTCACCATACCGCCGCTCGCGTCAGCGCGCCGCGCGTGCCAGACCGAGCGCGCCGAGCACGGTGAACCCGAGCGCGAGGGTTCCCTCGGCGCCGAGCGCCTCGTGCTGCGCCAGGGCGACGACGAGACGGAGGGCACCGAGCAGCACGAGGAGCGCGTGGATGATCGGCGCCTCCGGGTCGCGCGGTGGCCGTGTGAGGAGGCCGCGGTCGAGCTCGCGATACGGGCCCATGGCGAGGAAGGCGTAGCGCCACGGCCATCAGGATGGCGTCAAGGTCACCGCGTGGCGCATCAAGTTCGCGTCAAGATCAGTCGTAGTCGACGCGGACGCGCACCGAGACGCGCGTCTTGCGCACGCGCGCCGTGAAGGTCTTGCGCGTCTCGCTCACGAGGTCGTAGACCTCGACGGTGTGCTCGCCCTTGTCGACGCCGAGGCGCTCGGTCGGGCAGAGCTGGCCGGTCGGCTTGCCGTTCAGGTAGACGTAGTAGCGGTCCTTGGCCTTGCAGCGGACCTTGATGCCGCCGGGACCTTCCGGCGGCGTGATCGCCTGTAGCTTGGCCTCGTGGGTGCCGCGACCGTCGACCTCGGCGAGGTAGAGATCGTGGCCGGGCAGGAAGAGCGCGAGCGAGTGGCGATCGGTCGAGCCGGCGATCGTGAGCGGCGTCTTGCCCTCGTCGGCGCCGTTGATGAACACGTCCGCGCCCGGCGGCGTCGAGCGGATGACGAGCTTGTCGGACGCCGGATCGGGCGGCTCGGTCGGATCGAGCGGCGCGACCTCGGCGGCGGCGTCGAGCGCGGCGACCGGCTCGGCGG
>JAIOII010001649.1 GCA_019912685.1 Kofleriaceae bacterium | reverse complement strand
CGGTGTGGACGACGGACGGCCCGCCGCCGCAGGCGCGCATCGCGCACCTCGGGCCGGAGCTGGGGCCCGCCGGGCGCGAGCTGCTGGCCAAGGCCGTGACGATCGACGCCGCGCCCGTGCTCGTCGAGGAGGCGCTCGTGGAGCTCGCGCCGCCAGGCGACGCTCCACCGGCGTGGATCGACGAGGCGCTGCTCCTGCTCGAGCGCGCGGGACAGCACCCGCGCGTCCACGTCTGCGTCACCGCGCCACCGCCGCCGCGGCGGCGACCGCGCACGCCGCCGCCCGATACACGCCTGCGTGAGGCGCTGCCGGCGATCACGGCCGCGAACGCGAACGTCGTGATCGCGGAGGGCGAGACCTGGCGCCTCGCGCCGCAGACCACGCCGTGCGCTGCCGCGCCGGCGCCACCCGGATGACCACCATGCCGAAGCCGAAGTCGAAGTCGAAGTCGAAGCCGGAATCGAAGACGAAGACGAAAGCCGAAGCCGAAGCCGAAGCCGAAGCCTCGCGTGTCGACCCACCCGATGAAGGTGCGCTCGAAGGCGACGCTGGCGCTGACGGAGCGGCTGCGCGGGATCTGCATGGCGTTGCCCGACGTGACCGAGCAGATCGCGTGGGGCGAGTACACCTGGCGCGCGCCCAAGATCTTCGCGATGACCGACACGTACCATCACGGCAGCGCGCACTTCTCGGTGCACCTGCCGGCGCCGCCGGGCGCGCAGGCCGCGCTCGTCGACGCCGATCCCGAGCGCTTCTTCAGGCCGCCGTACACGGGCGGCAAGGGCTGGATCGGCGTGGTCCTCGACACGGACCCCGACTGGGACATGGTCGAGTCACTCGTGAAGACCGCGTACGAGCTGATCCGAGCTTGACGTCGGCGTGCGGGCGCGCGCGTCACTTCAGCGGGCGCCCGACCTCGTCGGCGGGGCGCAGCACGTTGAGCGGCGTCACCAGGTAGCGCTTGCCGTTGGCGTGCGGCGCGGGCAGTCGGCCGGCGTCGATGTTGACCTGCACGCTGGGGAGCAGGAGGCGCGGGGCGGCGAGGGTCGCGTCGCGCGCCTCCCGCATCGCCACGAACTGGTTCTTCGTGGTGCCGGCCGACAGCTGGATGTTGGCCGCCTTCGACGCGCCGATGGTGGTCTGCCAGCGCACGGCGCGGCCGTTGGGCTGGTAGTCGTGGCCGACGAAGACGCGGGTCGCCGCCGGGAGCTCGTACAGCCGCTGCACGGACTCGAACATCGCGTCGGCGCTGCCGCGCGGGAAGTCGCAGCGGCCGGTGCCGTAGTCCTCGATGAACAGCACGTCGCCGGTGAACAGCATGTCCTCGACCTGGAAGGTCAGGCATGCGGGTGTGTGACCGGGCGTCGCGATCGCCTTGATCGCGAGCGTGCCGGCGCGCACGACCTCGCCGTCGGCGAGCAGCCGGTCGAACTGGCTCCCGTCGGTCGGGACCGTCGGCGGCAGATCGAAGATCGGCTTGAAGGTCTCCTGGACCTCCTTGATGCGCTCGCCGATCGCGGTCCTGGCGGCGAAGAGCTTGCGGAACACCTGGGACGCCGAGAGGTGATCGGCGTGGGCGTGGGTCTCGAGCACGTAGTGCAGGTTCAGCTTCTCGCGCTGCAGGTAGGCGATGACCTTGTCGGCGGACTCGGTATCCGTGGTCCCACTGGCGGGCTCGTAGTCGAGCACCGGATCGATGACGACGGCGTCGCGCGAGACGCGATCGAAGACGACGTAGGTCAGCGTGGACGTGCGTGCGTCGAAGAACGGTTCGACGTGGAGGCTGGAGGGCATGGTGGTGCCATCCGTTTCAAGACGGATGCCAGCCGCAACTGCTCGGGATCACGCGCGCGGATCCGGCGGCTGAAACGCGACGTAACGACGCGCGGCGGCGAGCCCGTTTCAGGCTGTGGCCGCGTCGGTTTGCCGCGCCGGGTCGGCTGACAAATGTCATCGCCGGTCGCTCGCGGGTGCGCGATGGATGCCGCGTGGGCGTCACGACCCCAACCCATCGCGCGATCGTCGAGGTCGAGCGCCTCCTGGCGCGACCGATCGTCGCGCCGCCCACCGAGCTCGACGACCTCGTCGGGCACATCATCGACGTTCATCACGCGAGCGCGCGACAGTGGCTCGCCGTCCTGGGCCAGCTCGTCGCTGGCGCCGAGATCTCCCGGCTGCCGGGCGGTAGCGCGCTCCAGCGCACGGTGGCGCGGGTCACCGCGATCCTGGCGCCGCACCTCGCCAAGGAGGAGCGCGTCGTGTTCCCGTACATGCGCCGGCTCGGCGACCCGGCGCCGGCGCGCGCGCGGTTCGCGTCGCTCGCGCAACCGCTGCGCCAGCTCGACGACGAGCACGGCGCCGCCACGAGCGCGCTCGCGTCCCTGCGCCGCAGCGCCCTCGAGATGAGCGCGCGGGCGCCGGGCCCCGAGGCCCTCGCGATCTTCGCGACGGCCGCACGCGCGTTCGAGGACGACCTCGCGCGGCACCTCATGCTCGAGGACGCCGTGCTGTTCCCTTTCGCGCAGCTGCGCGAGCACCGACTCCCCTCGTGACCCTCTCCAGGAGCACCCCTTGCTTTCCAGATCGCAGGCTCGAGCCTTCTTCGTCGTCGGCACCACCCTCTCGGTGCTGAGCTTCCTCCTCCTCACCGCCGACACCTTCGCGCGTGTCCCCGGACAGACGCGCGAGCGGAACCTGTCTCCGGCGGCCATCCGCGGCAAGCATCTCTTCGACCGCAAGAACTGCATGGGGTGCCATACGATCTTCGGTGAGGGCGCGTACTACGCGCCCGAGCTCACCCGCGTGTACGAGCGGCGCGGACCGACCTTCATCAAGGCGATGCTCCGCGATCCCGAGGCCATGTACCCGGGCCAGCGGCGGATGTGGCAGTACGACTTCACGGAGGCCGAGATCGACGATCTGGTCGCGTTCCTCGCGTGGATCGGGGAGGTGGACCTGAATGGCTTCCCGCCCAGGCCGCCGCTCGCGGCGCCCGCGCCCGCCGTCGCGACGAACGGCGCGCCCCGCCCCGAGATCTTCGGCCAGCTGTGCACGGCGTGTCACCAGCTCGGCGGACAGGGCGGCACCGTCGGCCCCGCGCTCGACGACGTCGGCTCGCGCCTCACGCACGACAGGTTCGTGGTCTGGCTGCGCGACCCGGCGGCGGTGAAGCCCGGGACCGCGATGCCCAAGCTGCCGCTCACCGAGCCGCAGATCGAGGAGCTCGCCGCCTTCCTTGCCACGCAGAAGTCCGGAGGTCAGCCGTGAAGTTCGAGTCGCAACGCGTCGCCTGGTGGTTCTTCCTCACCTGCATGGTCCTGTTCGGCCTGCAGCTCGTCTACGGCCTGATCATGGCGTACGCCCACACGGGCAACGACTTCCTCCACGACGTCATCCCGTTCCATGTCGCGCGCGCGACCCACATCAACCTGCTGGTGATGTGGCTCCTCGCCGGCTTCATGGGCGCCGCCTACTTCATCGTCCCCGAGGAGGCCGACCGCGAGCTCTACTGGCCGCGCCTCGCCTACGTGCAGCTCGTCGCGCTCATCGTCGTGGGTGTGGTCGCGATCATCGGCTTTCACTTCCAGTGGTGGGAGGGCCGCAAGTTCCTCGAGATCCCGCGGCCGCTCGACTACCTCGTCGTCGTCGACGTCCTCCTGTTCATCGCGAACATCGGCATGACGATCTGGAAGGGGAAGCGCTTCACCACGACCAGCCTGGTCCTGTTCTTCGGGCTGCTCATGGCCGCGTTGCTCTACCTGCCCGGCATGATCCCGACCGACAACCAGACCATCGACTCGTACTGGCGCTGGTGGGTCGTGCACCTCTGGGTCGAGGGCACGTGGGAGCTGATCCTGGGCGCGATCCTGTCCTTCCTCCTCATCAAGCTCACCGGCATCGATCGCGAGGTCGTCGAGAAGTGGCTCTACGTGATCGTCGGCTTCGCGTTCCTCTCCGGCATCCTCGGGACCGGCCACCACTACTACTACATCGGCGCGCCGCGCTACTGGCTCATGATCGGCGGCATCTTCAGCGCCTTCGAGCCGGTCGCGTTCCTCATCATGGCCATCTACGCGGTCCGGGTCGCGCGCCGGAGCGGACGGGCGCACCCCAACCGGATCGCGATGTCGTGGACCGTCGGCTGCGCCGTCATGGCGTTCGTCGGGGCCGGCTTCCTCGGCTTCGCCCACACGCTGCCGCAGGTCAACATGTACACGCACGGCACGCTGGTCACCGCGACGCACGGTCACCTCGCGTTCTGGGGCGCCTACGCGATGCTCGTGCTCGCGATGATCAGCTACGTGCTGCCGCTGGTCACCGGCCGGAAGCGCCACGAGACGCCCAGCGCCGTCTTCGCCTTCTGGGCGAGCAACGTCGGCATGGTGGCGATGACGATCGCGTTCGGGATCGCCGGCGTCTCGCAGGTCGTGCTCGAGCGCCGGCTCGGGCTCGACTTCCTCACCGTGCAGCAGGAGATCGAGGTGCACTTCTGGGGCCTCCTCCTCGCCGGCACCCTGTTCATCTCCGGCATCACCGCCTTCATCTGGAACTTCGCCCGCCACGGGCGACCCGTGGCCGAGGTCACGCGCGGCGCCACGACGGCAGCGCCCGAGGAGCCCGTGCACCAGGCGGCCGCGTGATCGCGACGCCCTACTACCGGGAGGTCGGCGACGAGATCCGGACCTTCTGCGCCGCCGATCAGGTCGGCTCGCCGATCCTGCTCAAGGGGCCGACCGGCTGCGGCAAATCGCGGTTCGTCGAGGCGATGGCGGCGCGGCTACGGCGGCCGCTGGTGACCGTCGCGTGCAACGACGA
Source organism: Kofleriaceae bacterium (assembly GCA_019912685.1). Lineage (GTDB taxonomy): Bacteria > Myxococcota_A > Polyangia > Haliangiales > Haliangiaceae > UBA2376. Next base: position 654 of record JAIOII010001649.1, on the reverse strand, counting down.
GACCTCGGCGCACGACCTCGTCGGACGCTGGCTGGTGAAGGGCGGCGATACCGTCTGGCAGGACGGGCCGGTGACCCGCGCGGTGCGGACCGGCGCGGTGCTCTACCTCGACGAGGTCGCCGAGGCGCGCGAGGACGTGATCGTCGTCCTGCACCCGCTCGCCGATCACCGCCGCCAGCTGCACGTCGATCGCCTCGATCTGACCCTCACCGCGGCGCCGGGGTTCCTGCTCGTGGCCAGCTTCAACCCGGGCTACCGGCGTGGCCTGCGCGAGCTCAAGCCCTCGACGCGGCAGCGGTTCGTCGCCATCGACTTCGACTACCCGGGCGAGGCAGTGGAGGCCGAGATCGTCGCCGCCGAGAGCGGGATCGAGCCGGCGATGGCGCGCCGGCTGGTCGCGGTGGCGATCAAGATCCGCAAGCTCGAGGAGCTCGGGCTGGCCGAGACGGTGTCGACCCGCCTCCTGGTCGCGGCGGGCAAGCTGATCGCCGCCGGGGTTCCTCCTCGGCGCGCGTGCGCGGCGGCGGTCGCCGCGCCGCTCACCGACGACGGCGAGACCGCGCGTGCGCTGCGCGATCTGATCGATCTCGGGATCTAGCGATGGGCTGGGACGAGCGCCTCTTCGGCTGGTTCTGGTCGGCGGTGCGCCGGGAC
>JAIOII010000172.1 GCA_019912685.1 Kofleriaceae bacterium | reverse complement strand
TCGGCGACGCGGGCGCGCTGCAGGCGCAGGCGTTCTTCGTGCCCGACGTCGACGAGGGCACCGACGACGGCGCCGCCGACGATCTCCTCGTCATGGTCGCGCCGCTCGACGGCAGCGGCACGCCGGACCTGATCGAGCTCCGGCTCTACGCCGGGTACGGCGCGTTCGCCGGCGGCGCGATCCGCACCGGCACGTTCCAGCTGACCGGCGCCGAGCTCGACCTCCTCGAGTGCGGCATCTGCGCGGGCGTCCTCACCGACGCGACGGCCGACGCCTATGCCCACGACTACCTGCCGACCGGCGGCACGCTCGAGCTCACCGCGATCGGGACGGCCGCGGGCCAGACGCTGTCCGGACGCCTGATCAACCTGACGCTCCAGCACGTGCTGATCGCCGAGGACGGCAGCACCACGCCCGCGCCCGGCGGCTGCACCACGACGCTGGCGTCCGCCAGCTTCTCGGCGACGCTGATGATGGATCCCGGCGGCGGGAAGCCGCGCTGACGCCCGCCGTCACGATGCGATCGGCCACGGCGTCGGCCGTGGCCCGGCGTTCCAGTTGTCGTGGCGACCGTCCCAGAAGCTGAGCTCGGTCCGCGTGACGTCGAAGCCGTCGATGCAGTTGAGGTTGACGGACACGAAGTCGCCGCCGAGCTCGGCGAGACGCCCCTTCGAGAAGCAGAAGACGTGGCACCGCGCGCAGAAGTAACGGTGACCGATCTCCGGCGTGCGCGTATGTGAGGACAGCGTCGACTCGGGGCTCAGCAGGGTGAAGGCGGCGGGCTTCACGATGCTGCCGGTCACCCCGAGCTTGGTGCACACCGTGCAGTTGCATCGCGAGCCCTTCGTGAGATCGAGCTCGACCTCGAGCTCGACGTCGCCGCAGAGACAGGAACCGTGGTGTCTGGTGTCGCTCATGGATGCACCCTGCCACGGGCGAATGACAGCTGATTGTCAGGTTTGTGGCTGGCGCTGGCCGGAGGCGGTACAACGCCTTCATGACCGCGGAACGACTCGCCGGCCGCACCGCGCTCGTCACCGGCGCCGGGATGGGCATCGGGCGCGCGATCGCCGCGCGCTTCCGCGACGAGGGTGCGCGCGTGGTGGCGTTCGACGTCGACCGCGCCGCGGTCGAGGATGCCGTCGACGAGCTCGGCGACCGCCTGCACGCGGTCGTGGGCAGCGTCGCCAGCGAGCCCGACGTCGCCCGCGCCGTCGACGCGGCCGTCGCATGGACCGGCGCGCTCGACATCGTCGTCAACAACGCCGCGATCGCGCGTGCGGAGAATCCGCCGCTCGAGCAGCTGAGCCTCACCGAGTGGCAGCGCGTGCTCGACGTGAACCTGACCGGCACGTTCCTGGTCGCGCGCGCGGCGGCCCCGCATCTCCGGATCGCGCGCGGCGCCATGATCAACCTGACGTCGACGCGCGCCTTCATGAGCGAGCCCGACACGGAGGCGTACACGACGACCAAGGGCGGCGTCGTCGCGCTGACCCATGCGCTCGCGAATTCCCTGGCGCCCGACGTTCGCGTGAACGCGATCGCGCCCGGGTGGATCGCCACCGACGCGTGGAAGCCGCGCGGCCAGCGCCACCCGCCCGAGCTCCGCCCGATCGATCACGCACAGCACCCCGCCGGGAGAGTGGGGCGTCCCGAGGACGTCGCCGGTCTCGCCGTCTACCTCGCGTCGTCCGACGCGACGTTCGTCACCGGTCAGGTGTTCGTCATCGACGGCGGGATGACGACCAGGATGATCTACGCGCCCTGACGGCGGCGCCGGCGGTCGGTCAGAAGACGCCGCCGCTGCCGAAGCCCACGCTGTGGACGTTGAAGGCGTCGGGGACGACGATGTCGTGCAGCGGGCGCGTGCGGTTCTGGTGGGCGTCGCAGAACCAGATCTCCCCGTTGCTCTCGGCGCGCCGCTGGACGCACTCCGCGCACTGATCGGCGGCTGGCGGATCGTAGCGGGGCTCTTGCACCACCAGCACTGGGCACGGCGCGACCCGCAGCACGCGCTCGACGGTGTTGCCGGCGAACAGGCGGCGGCGGACGCTGCGGCGACCTTCGCCATGGTGTCCCATCACGATCGCGTCGGCGCGCGCCTCGTGGGCGAGCGCGATGATCTCCTCGTCGGGGTGGCCGGTGCGGACGTGGATGTGGACCCGCCAGCTCGGGTGGAAGGCCCCGAGCACCTCCTTGGCCTCGTCGCGCAGCCGCGCGTGCTCGTCGTCCAGGGGCACGCGCTCGGCGTACCGCTGCGGCACGTCGACGACGCGCAGGACGTGCACCTCGGCGGCCTCGTGGCCCGCCGCTTCTTCGCCGACGCGCTCGAGCACGAGTCGGGCCTGATCCGATGCATCGACGGCGCCGATGATCACGGGACGGTGTGGGGTCGGGGTCGTGTGGGCGTCCATGGGCCCGAAGAGGAGCAAGGACCGTGCCGCGAACGCCTCAGTCGTAACGACCGCCGGCGTAAGACCACGCCGGCAGGGCGGCAATCCATGCGCGGAGCCCGTCGCTGTACGCGGTCGTCCCCGGATCCGCCGCGCGGCAGAGGGTGTCCCGGTTGGCGAAGGCGACGAGCGTGCGATGGTAGCGCGAGATCGCCTCGTCGACCGCCGCTTGCAGGCCGTCGCCACGGCGCGCGCGCAGCGCGAGCACGAGGTTGTGCGATTCGCCGGCGCGCAGCTCCTTGCGCAGCGAGACGAGATCGTTGGTCCAGCACAGCGCGAGCGCGGCGAGGCGGTCGCGCTCGACGTGGGCGCGCTCGCGGCGGAGGGCCCGCTCGGCCGCGCCGGCCGGGTCGATGAAGTGGAGGCACGGGTAGAGCCCGATCGTGAGCTCGCGCGTGCGCAGCTCGGTCGCGAAGTCGCGGCGGCGTCCGGCGAGATCGAGCTGCGCACGCGCGAGCTCACGATCGGGCTCTACCCGTGCCTCCACTTCATCGACCCGGCCGGCGCGGCCGAGCGGGCCCTCCGCCGCGAGCGCGCCCACGTCGAGCGCGACCGCCTCGCCGCGCTC
>JAIOII010000171.1 GCA_019912685.1 Kofleriaceae bacterium | reverse complement strand
GCGGCGGCGACGGCAGCGGCGCCTCGCCGGAGAGCGCCGCATGCGTGAGCGTCGAGACCAGGCGAACGGCGGTCTCCGTGACGACGACCAGCTCGGCGCCGTCGCGGGTGCCGGCGACCGCGCGCGCCGGCCCGCCCACGTCCATCGTCGTCGTGTAGTCGTTTCCCGGCTCGCCCGTCGCGTCGACGACGACGAGGGCGTCGGCGCCCGCGAGGTACGCGAACGGACGGCGCAGCTCGATCGGCACCCTCACCTCGTCGTCGTCGGTGACGTCGACCGCCTCGGTCGCGCGCCCGAAGCCGACGACGCGACCGGCGGCGGCCGTGGCGCGCACCTCGAACCAGAGGTCATCGCGCACCGGCACCTCGGCGAACGCGAGCCCGGCGCCGCGCTCGGGCACGTCGATCGTCGACGCGTACACCTCGTCGCCGCCCGCCCGCGCGACGAGCGTGAGCTCCTCGGCGCCGCGCAGCGGATCGAGCGCGTCGGCGGCCGGCGCCGACAGCTCCACGCGCACCCGCCCGTCGTGGCATCCCCCGAGCGCGATCACCCAGATGGCGATGCCAGCCCGCACGCCTCCAGTATCGCAGATCAGGGGCCGACCTGGACGTCGGCCAGGACGCCGTAGTGGTCGCTGGCGCAGATCGCGTCGGCGCCGGCGCCGTCGCGGTCGGTGAGCACGACCTCGCAGCCGCGCACGGTGCCGCGCCCGTCCTTCTTGCGCGAGGTGACGAGCACGTAGTCGATGCGCCGGTCGATGTCGAGCGAGCGCAGCGGGCGCGTGTGCTCGTTCTCGCTCGACCACGTGACGCCTGGCGCGTCGCCGTGGATGCGCAGCCACGCGTCCTGGAAGTGCGAGCGTCGACCGGCCATCGCGCAGAGGCCGCGCAGGAAGCGCATCTCGTCGCTGTCGGCGGTCGCGTTGAAGTCGCCGCACAGGACCTGCGGCGGATCGTCGTTGCCGCGGCCGCAGGCGCGGATCGCCTCGTCGATCGCGATCACCTGCGCCGCGCGCGCGTTGCCGTCGTCGAGGCGGTAGTGGAGGTGGGTCGTGTGGAACCAGATCGGGCCGGCGGGCGTCTCGAGCCGGACCGAGAGCAGGATCCGCGCCTCGGTCGGACGGCCCTCGGGCAACCGCAGCGCGCGCCGCTCGAGCACCGGCCAGCGCGCCAGGATCGCGAGGCCCTCCTCCCCGCCCGGCTTGCCTGCGCCGAAGGCGCCGTCGGGCCACGCGAGCGCGACGCCGTAGGTCGCGTGCATGCCGAGCGCGAGGGCGATCTCGTCGGCGGTCGTGCGGCCGCTCGCGCCGTTCAGCGGGCGCACCTCCTGGAGGCACACGACGTCGGGCGCGAGCGCGGCGAGCTGGCGGTTCGCCAGCGCGAGCCGGCGATCGAGCGGGGGCTCGGTGCCCCAGAGGTTGAGCGTGACGACCCGGGCCGTCGTCACTTCACCGGCTCCGGGCCCCGGTAGACGCAGTAGGACGACGGGGTCTCGGCGACGTGGAGCTCGACGAGGAGCGGCAAGGTCGGGATCAGGCGGTCCCACATCCAGACCGCGAGCAGCTCGCTGGTCGGGTTGACGAGCCCCTCCAGCTCGTTGAGCACGCGGTGATCGAGCGCGTTCACGAGCGGCAGGACGTGCTGGTCGATGTCGCCGAAGTCCATCACCCAGCCGAGCACCGGATCGATCTCGCCCTCGACGACCACCATCACCATGTAGCTGTGGCCGTGCATGCGTGCGCACTTGTGCCCCTCGGGCACCCGGGGCAGGAAGTGCGCGGCCTCGAACCGGTACTCACGGTGAATGCGCGTCCGCATGCGGCGCGACCCTACCGCACGTCGGCGTGCTACGAAAGACAGGCGCGAGTCATCGCGTTGTCGTCGTAGATGGCCGTCCTCCCGCGTTTCACTGCCTGGGCCGAGCTCGATCGCCGGATCTGGACCCTGGCCTGGGCACGGGCGGTCAACACCGTCGGCCTGTCGCTCGTGATGGCGTTCCTCGGCGTCTACGTCGTGGACGAGCGCGGGTACTCGGCGGCGCTGTACGGCGCGATCGCGCTCGGCGCCAACCTCACGCAATCGATGACCAACGCGTGGGCGGGCGAGCTGTCGGACCGCATCGGGCGGCGGCCGATCATGGTCGGTTCGCTGGTCCTGCGCGCGCTGGCGATCGCGCTCCTCGGCGTGCAGATCCTCCTGCACGCGCCGCTCTGGTCGCTCGCCCTCAACTTCGTCGCGAGCTCCGCGCTGCGCGGCTGCTTCGAGCCGGCGGCCTACGCCCTCGTCGCCGACATCGCGCGCCCCGAGCAGCGCGTGCCCGCGTTCGGGCTCCAGCGGATGGGCATCAACCTCGGCTGGGCGGTCGGGCCGGCGGCGGGCGGGCTGCTCGCCGTGGTCATCCCGTACGGCGCGGTGTTCTTCTTCGCCGCCGCCGGGCTCCTCGTCGCGGCGTGGACCTGCCACGGCCTCGTCGACCCACGCGAGAAGGGCGCGGGGCGCCACCTCGAGCGGGTGCGCCTGCGCGACGCGTTCGCCGAGGCGATGAGTCAGCCGCCGGTGGTCGCGCTCCTCCTCGGCTCGTTCCTCTTCGCGCTCGCGCACACCCAGCTGTTCTCGGTGTTCGCGATCTACATGACGAAGGGGCTCGGCCTCGAGAAGGACGAGGTCGGCCTCCTCTACACGATCAACGGCGTCCTGGTGCTGCTGATGCAGTGGCCCGCGCTCGGCGCGATCCGCCGCATGGGCACCGCGGTGGCGCTGGTCGGATCGTCGCTCGTGTTCGCGTGCGGCTTCGGGCTCATCGGAGCCGCGGATGGCTTCGCCGGCGGCGCGATCGCGATCGCGGTGATCACGGTGGGCGAGGTGCTCTTCGCGCCCGCGCACCAGGCGGCGGCCGCGGAGAGCGGCGACGCCGCGCGCCTCGGCAAGTCGTTCGGCCTCGTCGGGTTCGTGCAGATGCTGGGCGTGGCGACCGGACCGCTCCTCGGCGGCGCGCTCTTCGATGCGATCGGCCACCACCACATGTGGATGTGGGGCGCGGTCGCGGGCGTCTGCCTCGCGCTCGCGGCGACGTTCGCGATCTACGCCCGACTCGCGGCTCGCGCCCGCCGCTGACCGCCGCGTGCTCGGCATCCCACCTGGCATCCGAGATGCAGCCGCTCCGCCGCAGGAGAGGTGCACATGGACGTCAATCAACTGGATGAACGCCCGGCGGTCGAGTTCACCGAGCGCGACGCGCGCGGCGTGCGGCTCGCCCAGGGCCTGGGACTCTTCAGCATCGGGCTCGGCTTGAGCGAGATCGTCGCGCCACGGGTCGTCAAGACCGCGATCGGCGCGCCCGGCGACGGCACGAAGGTGATGCGCGCATTCGGAGCTCGCGAGCTCACGAGCGGCGTCGGCCTGCTCGTCAGCCGCAACCCGGTGCGCGCGCTCGACGCGCGCATCGCCGGCGACTTCCTCGATCTCGTCGCGCTCGG
>JAIOII010001648.1 GCA_019912685.1 Kofleriaceae bacterium | reverse complement strand
CCTGCCACGACCCGGCGTCGATCCAGGCCGGTACGCCGCGCGTACCCGGCGGCGACGATCACGCCCCGTGCGACGACTGCCACGCCGACGCGTTCCGCGCCGCGCCGGGCCCGATGTGCCGCGTCTGCCACACGTCGGTCGATCCCACGGGCGCGCGCCCGAGCCCGCTGCGCCCGTTCCCGGCCGACGACGCCGTGCGCAACCTGCCGTCGCGCTTCTCCCACGCGGTCCACCTCGACGACGATCGCATGGAGGACGCGGTCGGTTTCCACGTCTCGTGCAGCGACTGCCACGGCGGCGTCGACGCCGAGCGTCCCGCCGCCGCCGATCACGGCGCCTGCGCGCGCTGCCACGCCGACGAGGTCGGCCTCGCGGGCGTGCCCGCGCTGTCGGCGTGCACGCTCTGCCACCAGGCGACGACGGCGGCGCGCCATCCGCGCAAGCTCATCACCGGTGATCTCCGGTTCGAGCACGAGCTCCATCGCACCGACGCGCGCGGCGGCCGCATCGGCTGCGAGACGTGCCACGAGGGCACGACGGAGGCGACCGGCGAGCGCCACGAGCCGCCGTCGACGGCGACGTGCGTCGCCTGCCACGACGACGCGGCGCGCGTGCCGGTCGCCAAGCGCATGCGCATCTGCGAGACCTGCCACTCCGGCAAGGCGGAGACCATCGGCGCGCTCGCGCCGCGCTCGCACCTGCCCGGGACCGAGCGGCCGATCGATCACACCCTCGCCTTCCGCAGCGATCACCGCGCCGAAGCACAGGACGCGACCCGTTGCGCCGGATGCCATCAGATGATGTCGGGCAGCCCGCGCGCCGCGTGCGACGAGTGTCATCAGGTGATGCGGCCGCAGGACCACACGGTGCTGTGGCGCGAGTACGACCACGGCGGCGAGGCCGTCGTCGCCTCGGATCGCTGCGCGACCTGCCACGTCGTCGACTACTGCACCGCGTGTCACCGCCGCCCGCCGCGGTCGCACGCGCCGCTCGGATCGTTCGGCACCGGCGATCATGGCGACCTCGCGCGCCAGAACCCGCGCAGCTGCCTCACCTGCCACGAGCCCGTGACCGATTGCGTCGGCGCCGGATGTCACCAGGGGATCACGCCGTGAGGGGGGTGCTCGCTGTAGCCGTGATCGCGGCGCTGGTGGACACGTCGGCCGCGGAGCCGGGCACGGGCACGGGCACGGGTACGGGCACGGGACGAGAGGACGGCGTGATCGACTTGCGCGCGAAGGAGCTTCCCTTCGTCGCGCGCATGACCATGCGGGCGAAGCCACCGGTCCGCACCGCGCAGGCGGCGCGCCCCGTCATCCCCCGCGCGCCGGCGGACGATCCGCTGACGTTCGCCGCGTCGCGCCCCGCCGTCACCGCGCTCGCCGAGCCCGAGGACGACATCCTGCCGACGATGCGCGCGCAGCTCGTCCTCGGCTTCGCCGTCGACGGGGCCGAGCCCTCCCCGAAGGGCCTCACCCTCGCCGGCAACCAGATCGGCACGGGCGACGCCGGCGACGACGCGTATCGCTCGCGCATCGGCTACGCCCGCGCGCGCGCGTACGCCTTCGGCGACGCGTTCCTCGGCGTCGATCGCATCGTCGTGCCCGGCCTCTCGGCGTACCTCGCGTCGCAGTTCCGCATCGTGCCGACGCTGCCGACCTTCGCGCCGGTCCCGACGGCGTGGGACTCGACCGCCGACTTCCAGTTCCGCGCCGGCTGGGCCGAGGCCGACGGCGTCTTCGAGCGCGGCCCGCTGTCGACGCTCGTCGTGCGCGGCGGCCGCCAGCACGTCTACGGCCCGGTGACCGCGCACATCGACGGGCTCTGGCTCTCGTGGAGCGGCAAGGGCCTGCGGATGTCCGCGTTCGCCGGCGCCCGCGTGCCCGCGTGGTGGGCCTACAACGCCGACTACCCCGACCTGCGCTCGCAGCGCGGCGCCGTCACCGGCGGCGAGCTCACGGTCGACATGCGCCGCTTCGAGCTGCCCTTCGTCCTGCGCCTGCGCGCGCTCGCGTTCGAGAACCACGGCCACGCCGACGCCACGTTCGACTGGAACGCGCGCAAGGACCTGCTCGCCACGGGCACCGTGCGCACGTTCGACGGCGCGATCGCGCACGAGAGCGTCACCCTCCGCTACCGCCTCTCCGAGGAGACCCGCCTCGTCGTCGACGGCAACTACCGCCACCGCCGCGACATGATCTGGGACTACGCGTTCCGCGATCCCGAAGAGCCGTACGTCGCGCGCCGCTACCTCGATCGCGGGCCGAGCCTCCCGCGGGCCACCGCCCGCGCCCGCGCCGGCACCGTGCTCCTCAGCAACATCGACCTGCTCCTGCACGGCGGCTTCGCGGTCGACACGCGCCTCGAGGGCGGCGAGGTGAGCTACCACAGCGCGGGCTGGCTCGAGGCCGGCTCCGCGCTCGAGATCCGCGTGCGGCGCGCGATCATCTTCGGCGCCCAGGGGCTGTGGCGCACGTACCGGCACCGCGACCCCGACGCGCCGGTCATCGACGTCGAGAACGTCGTCCAGCCGCTCGATCTGCCGGTGCGCCACGTCGGCGAGCGCAACATGGTCGAGGGCGGCGTCGTCGCCCGCTTCTCGGGCGGCGCGCGCAAGTTCTCCGCCGCCGTCGAGGTCTTCGTCCGCCGCACGCGCTGGGCCGAGCTCTACCGCGACGACGGCACACCGGATCCCCAGGATGGCGGCGCCGGCGACATCGAGGAGGACCTCGTCCTCGGCGAGTTCGACCTGCGCGGCGGCGGGCGCGTCTCCTTCGACGCCTGGGTGACGCAGCGCCTCCGCCTGCGCGCCGAGTACGATCTGTCGTCGGCGCTCGACTGGGCGCCCGAGATCCGCGGCCTCAAGTCGCTCCGCATCCTCGCCGAGGGCCAGTTCTAGTGCGCGCCGCGATCATGCTCCTCGTCATCGGGCTCGTCGCGATCGCCGGCGCCGGCGCCGCCGCGGCGCAGGCCGGCGGCGGGGCGCTCGGCTTCGATCACATCGTGCACGACGGACGCATCACGGTCCTCGGCCAGCCGTCGCTCGCGTGCACGAGCTGCCACACCGTCACCGCCGCCGGCGCGCTCGTCGGCCGCCCCGGCCACAAGGCGTGCCTCGGTTCGTGTCACGCGTGGACCGCGAAGCCCGGCGTCGCGCCGGCCGGAGCCATCGCCGAGGTGTGCGCGACCTGCCACGCGCCGGACGATCTCGTCCGACCACGGCCGCCGGTCGCGTTCCCGCCCTACCTCGTCGAGCCCGACTTCCCGATGACCATCTCGCACGCGAGGCATGCGAGCGCGCGCTGCGAGCAG
>JAIOII010001647.1 GCA_019912685.1 Kofleriaceae bacterium | reverse complement strand
GTCTTGAGCCGCGTGGTCGCGGCGGTGACCACGGGAACCTCGTGGCGGCGGAGCGCGCCGATGCGCGTCGCGAGGTCGAGCGCCTGGCCGTGGTGGCAGCGCACGAGGCACTGCTGGATGTCGCGGTGGACGGCGAGCTCGACGTGCGGCTCGAGGTCGGCCTGCGCGACGAGCTGCGACGGCCAGCAGTAGAGCCAGTTGCCGGTGTTGATCGCGAGCGCGGTGCCGACGACGAGGTGGAGCGCCGGCTCACCGCGCCGCGTGGTCGCGCCGTCCTCGACGTCGTCGACGATGAGCGAGCCCGCGTGCAGGAGCTCGACGATCGCGGGGAACGTCGACGGCGGCGCGCCGCGCCCACCCGCGATGCGATGCGCGATCTCGACGAGCCGCGCGCGAAACCGCTTCCCCGGCCGCGCCACGAACGCGCGCGCCGGCCCGACCAGCGCGCGCTCCCAGATCTCGGGCGGCACGGCGGCCGGTAGCTCGAGCGCGTCGGCGAGCGATTCGGGCGTGAGACCGGCATCGAGCGCCGCCGTCTCGGGCGTGCTCTCCTCCGGCGCATCGATCTTGGCAACGAGGGGCGGCGTCACGTCCGCGCACAGACGATCGCCGAGGCGCCGAGGTTGCAAGGCCCCGCGCTCCGCCGATTCCGTAGCGATGCCGTACCCTTGTCGATGGCGCACGCCCGCTCCGACACCGCACCCGGAGCGCTACCGCGTCGGCCGCGGCGAGCAGGGCGTCCTCATCGCCGAGCCGTACGGCGCTGGCGCGCGCGGGCCTGACGCTCGCGGGGACGATGCGCTATTCCGGGGAACGCGGTAGGCTTGACCCGATGACCGCGGCCGTCAAAGCGCTGATCGAACAGGCGATGCGGCTCAGCCCCGAGGAGCGGGCCGAAGTGGCGAACGCGCTGGATGGTCTGAACGCGGACGCCCCGGCGCTGTCCCCCGAGGACCTCGCCGCGGCGTGGCGCCCCGAGCTGGACCGCCGGCGCGAGGAGCTCGAGCGGGGAGACGTGCAGACGGTCGACGCCCGCGAGGCCATCGCCGGTATTCGCGCGCGCCTGCGAAGCGGCACGTGAAGCGCGCCCGCTTCACGCCGGCCGCCGTCGTCGAGCTCGAAGACGCGGCTCGCCGCATCGAGCGCGCGCGTCCCGGTTGGGGCGACAAGCTCAACGAGGAGGTGCTGGAGGCGATCGATCGAATCGAGGAGTACGTCGAAGCCTGGCAGACTTTCGACGAGCGCGGGCCCGAGCGCCGGTTCGTGCTCGATCGCTTCCCCTGCATCGTCGTCTACATCGTGACCGACGCAGAGATCCAGATCACCGCCGTCGTGTACGGCGGGCGCGAACCGGGTTACTGGCGCAAGCGGCGGTAAACGGGAGCTCGGCACACTGCCTGCCCGCCACCGAGCTCACTCCACCCAGCCCCGAAGGAGCTCGACGTCGTCGGTGCCGACCGCGACGGGCCGGTAGCGATCGATCGTGTCGAGCGTCTCGACGGTGAGCACGTGGGTCCAGAGGAAGAGCTCGAGCCCGGCGTCGTCGAACGCGCGCACCTGCTGGTCGGTGAGCCAGCGCGGGTGCGCGGAGACGCTGGCGAGCGCGACGC